>NZ_JBFTLD010000103.1:0-40358 GCF_056396265.1 Allobosea sp. 05T422_2
ATCAAGTACAGTGTGCCGCGCCCGATGTATGCCGAGCTTACCAGGCTCGCCGGCGATCGCATCCTGGTCAGCAGCGCCTCCGAGGAGGAATGGCTCGACAACATTCTCGAGCTCGGCTGGCAGCTCTATCTCTGCTCCTCGCCGCCCTGCCTGATCCAGACGCCGCATGATCTGCGGATGCGCGAATATACCGATCTCGCCTTCCGTGGCGACGCCGCGCAGGCGCGCGCCGTGCGCGACAGCCTGAACCCGGTCCGCGAGGCGCTGCGTGGCACAAGGCCCGCCGAGAAACCGCACGCCCATCAGAAATACTGGCAGGAGCTGCTCGGCCAGGCCGGCGGCCGGGTCAGGCCGCCGCTGCTGGAGCTGACAGAGACAGAGAAGGCTGCGACGCGCGCCGCCTTCGAGTCCTGCGGCCTGAAGCTGCACGCCGCAGATGCATCATTGGCCAAGACCGGCTGAGCCGCCGGCAGACGAAACGGGAGAGGTGGAACGATGGCGACGGAAGGACGGCTGAAGGCCTTCAACTTCGCGAAATGGATCGAGGAGCACCAGCATCTGCTGAAGCCTCCGGTTGGCAACCAGCAGATCTGGACGGATTCCGACCTGATGGTCACCGTCGTCGGCGGCCCCAACCAGCGCACCGACTATCATGACGATCCGGTGGAGGAGTTCTTCTACCAGCTCAAGGGCGACATGATGCTCAAGGTCGTGGATGACGGGAAGCATTACGACGTGACGATCCGGGAGGGCGAGATCTTCCTGCTGCCGCCGCATGTGCGCCATTCGCCGCAGCGCCCGCAGGAAGGCTCAATCGGCCTCGTCATCGAGCCGAAGCGGCCCGAGGGCTGGCTCGACGCCTTCGAATGGTACTGCTTCAACTGCACGAAGCTCGTGCATCGCGTCGAGGTCGATCTGGTCAGCATCGTCGACGACCTGCCGCCGCTCTACAAGGCCTTCTACAACAACGAGCAGGCCCGCACCTGCCCGCATTGCGGCACGCTCCATCCCGGCAAGGAACCGCCGGCCGGATGGGTCTGCCTGTAGGAATTCAGCGGCGCGGCCGAATCCCGGCCGCGCCGCGGGTTCCTCCCACGCAAGCGCCAGCACGAATAAGGCGCAGCAAAAATCTCAGAGGCATGAACGCAAGCAACTTGAGCTCACGATGACATTTCGCAGATTGCTATTGGGCCTGCTGGCCTCCGCCTCKATGACGGGAGCTGCCATCGCCCAGCAGCCCGTCAAGATCGGCATGATCACCACCCTGTCCGGACCGGGCGGATATCTCGGCCAGGATATTCGCGATGGCTTCAAGCTCGCCATCGAGATGCAGGGCGGCAAGCTCGGCGGCGCTCCCGTCGAGCTTGTCGTCGAGGATGACGCTCTMAAGCCCGGTCAGGGCAAGCAGATCGCGGAGCGCATGCTCAAGACCGATGGGATCAAGATCCTGACCGGCATCGTCTTCTCGAACGTCGCCGGCGCCACCGTGCCCGACATCGTCGATTCCGGCGCGCTCTATGTCAGCGCCAACGCCGCGCCGTCCAATCTCGCGGGCAAGGAATGCCACGAGAACTACTTCGCCATCGCCTGGCAGAACGACAGCCTGCACGAGAGCGCCGGCCAGAACGCCAACAATCTCGGCTATAAGAAGGCCTTCGTCCTGGCCGCCAACTACCAGGCGGGCAAGGATGCCATCGCCGGCTTCAAGCGGATGTTCAAGGGCGAGGTCGTGGGCGAGGTCTATACCCGTCTCGACCAGACCGATTTCGCCGCGGAGATGGCGCAGATTCGTGCCGCCAATCCCGACTTCGTCTACCAGTTCAACCCCGGCGGCCTCGGTATCGCATTCTTGCGCCAGTACCAGCAGGCGGGATTGACCGGCAAGATTCCGATGGTCGTCGCAGCCCCCTCGCTCGATGCGGTGACGCTTGCCGCGGTCGGCGATGCCGCGCTTGGCGTGAACGCCTCGAGCCACTGGAATTCCGACTTCGACAACCCGGCCAACAAGGCCTTCATGGCGGCCTGGACCAAGGCCTATAACCGCCCGGCGACCTATTACGCGAGCCAGGGCTATGACACGGCGCTGGCCATCGCCTCCGCGCTCAAGGCCACCGCTGGAAAACCCGATGTGCCGGCCCTGCGCAAGGCGCTCGCCAAGGCCGATTTCCAGTCCGTGCGCGGCGCTTTCAAGTTCGGCCCGAACCAGCATCCGATCCAGGATTGGTATGGGCTGYGGGCCGAAAAGGACAGCGATGGCAAGCTCGTCCTCAAGACCGTCGGCAAGATCCTGACGAATTACGGCGACGCCTACGCGGCGCAGTGCAAGCTCTGATCAGGTGGACCGCCCATGGCGCTGATCCTCGAACAACTGCTCAACGGCCTGCAGTTCGGCGTGATGCTGTTCCTGCTCGCCGCCGGGCTGACACTGATCTTCGGCATCATGGGCGTGATCAACCTGGCGCATGGCTCGCTCTACATGATCGGGGCCTATGCCGGAGCCTTTGTCGCGACCAGCACCGGCTCACTGCTGCTCGCAGTGCCAGCCGGGCTCGCGGCGGCGGCGGCGGCCGGCATGGCGGTCGAACTCCTGGTCCTGCGCCGGCTCTATGCGCGCGACCATCTCGATCAGGTGCTCGCGACCTTCGCGCTCATCCTCATCTTCAACCAATCGGTGACGATCCTGTTCGGCAGGCAGCCGCTCTTCGTCTCGGTGCCTCCTGAACTGAACGGCTCCGTCGAATTGCTGCCGGGGCTGGTCTATCCGGTMTACCGGATCGCGGTCATCGCGGTTGGCCTTGCGGTGGCCTTCGGGCTCTATCTCCTAATCAACCGCACACGCGTCGGCATGCTGGTGCGCGCCGGCGCGACCCATCGCGAGTTGGTCAGGGCGCTCGGCGTGGACATTCGCCTGCTGTACACGGCGGTGTTCGGGCTCGGCGCCTTGCTCGCCGGACTTGCCGGGCTGATGGCGGGGCCGATCCTCGCCGTCCAGGTCGGCATGGGCGAGCAGATCCTGATCATGACCTTCGTGGTCGTGGTGATCGGCGGCGTGGGCTCGATCCGGGGCGCCTTCTTCGGCGCGCTGATCGTCGGCCTCGTCGACACCAGCCTGCGCGCCTTCCTCCCCGGCCTGCTGCGCTCGGTCATGAATCCATCCGAGGCAGATGCGCTCGCCGGCGGCCTGTCCTCGATGGGGATCTACCTGCTGATGGCAATCGTGCTGCTCATGCGCCCGAAGGGGCTCTTTCCCGCCCATGCATGACATCATGACCAGTCCTATCGCCCGGGCGCCGGCCCGTGGCCGGCTCCTGACCGCTGCCGCGATTGGCCTGGCGCTCGGCGCCCTGCCCTTCGTCCTGCAGGCCATCGGCCAGCCCTCGCTCGTGCCCCTGGCGACCCGCGTGCTGATCTACGCAATTGCCGCCGCCAGCCTCAATCTCGCCCTGGGCTTCGGCKGGATGGTGAGCTTCGGCCATGCCGCCTTCTTCGGCATCGGCGGCTATGTCGTCGGCATCCTCTACCAGAGCTTCGTCGGCGACACCTTGCTCTTCGGCCTGTTGCCGGGAACGAACCAGCTCCTGATCACCCTTCCCGCCGCGATGCTTGTCGCGGGCATCCTCGCCCTCTGCATCGGCGCGCTCTGCCTGCGCACGAGCGGCGTGCAGTTCATCATGATCACGCTCGCCTTCGCGCAGATGCTGTTCTTCCTGTTCGTCTCGATCAAGGCCTATGGCGGCGATGACGGGCTGATCATCCGCCGCCGCAATGTCCTGCTCGACCTCGACACCCGCAACGACACGGTGTTCTACTTCATCTGCCTGGCGGCGGCCGCGCTGGTCTTCGGCGCGCTTTCGCGGATCGTCGGATCACGCTTCGGCATGGTCCTGATCGGCATCCGGCAGAGCGAGCGCCGCATGGCGGCGATCGGCGTCGCGCCCTATTCCTACAAGCTCACCGCCTTCGTCGTCTCCGGCATGGGGGCCGGGCTCGCCGGGGCGCTGATGGCCAATTACCTGCGCWTCGTCAGCCCCGACATGCTGCACTGGACCAAGTCGGGCGAGCTGATGATCATGGTCATCCTCGGCGGTGTCGGCACGGTCCTTGGCCCGCTGTTCGGCGCGGCTGCGCTCGTCATCCTGGAAACCGTGCTCACCGCCTGGACCGAGCACTGGCAGCTCATCCTCGGGCCTGTCCTGCTGTTCGTCGTCCTGTTCACGCAGGGCGGGCTCAGCGCGCTCTTCAACCGCGTCGGAAGGGTCGGGAGTTGACGCAGCCCCTGCTTTCCGTACGCAACCTGCAGAAGTGCTTTGGCGGACTCGTAGCCACCGACAAGGTCGATCTCGACGTGGTCGAAGGCGAGGTCCACGCCCTGATCGGCCCGAACGGCGCGGGCAAGACCACGCTGATCACCCAGCTCTTCGGCGAGCTCTCCCATGACGAGGGCGAGATCCGCCTGGACGGCGAGGATATCGGCCGGCTGCCGACGCCGCAGCGCGTCCGTCGCGGCCTCGCCCGCACCTTCCAGATCACCCATCTGCTGCCGGACTACACCATGCTCGACAATGTCGCGCTGGCCGTGCAGGCTCATGAAGGGCACAGCTTTCACTTCTTCGCCAATGCCCGCCGCGACGAGGCGCTGCGCGCCAGGGCACGGCAGCATCTGGCGGCGGCCGGCCTGGCGGCGCGCGCCGAGGTGAGAGTCGCCGATCTCTCCCATGGCGAGCAGAAACAGCTCGAATTCGCGGTGGCGCTCGCCTGCGAACCGCGCCTTCTCCTGCTCGACGAACCAATGGCCGGCCTCGGCCATGCCGAGAGCGAACAGATGGTCGCGATGCTCCGGGCCCTGAAGGGGCGCGTCACCCTGCTGCTCGTCGAACACGACATGGACGCGGTCTTCGCGCTGGCGGACCGGATCTCCGTGCTTGTCTATGGCCGCGTGATCGCGACCGGGACGGCCGCCGAAATTCGCGACAACCCGGATGTCCGCATCGCCTATCTCGGCGAGGGAGACGCCTGATGCTGAGCGTACGCAACCTGCAATCGGCCTATGGCGCCAGCCAGGTCCTCTTCGACGTCGCGCTCGACATCGCGGAGGGCGAGGTCGTGACATTGCTCGGCCGCAACGGCATGGGCAAGACCACCACCGTGCGCTCGATCATGGGCCTGCTCCCGCCGAAGGCCGGCGAAGTCCGGTTCGGGGGCCGCGCCGTATCGGGCAGTCCGCCGGAGAAGATCGCCCGCTGCGGCATCGGCCTGGTGCCGGAAGGCCGGCAGGTCTTCCCTACGCTGAGCGTGCGCGAAAACCTCGTCGCCACCGCATCGAACCGGCTGAAGCGTGCACAGCCCTGGACGCTCGAACGGGTCTATCGCCTGTTCCCGCGCCTTGAGGAGCGCGCCGGGCAATCGGCGCGGACCCTGTCAGGCGGCGAACAGCAGATGCTCGCAGTCGGCCGGGCGCTGATGACCAATCCGAAGCTGCTGATCCTCGACGAGGCGACGGAGGGTCTCGCGCCGGTGATCCGCGCCGAGATCTGGTCCTGCATCGAGGTGCTCAAGGCGCAGGGCCAGTCCATCCTGCTGATCGACAAGAACATCAACGTGCTCAAGCGCATCGCCGATCGCCACTACATCCTCGAAAGGGGCCGCACCGTCTGGTCCGGCAGCAGCGTCGATCTCGCGGCGCAGGCAGAAATGGTACATCGCTATGTCGGCGTCTGACATGGTCGCGGCAGAGCTAGTCGCGACGACATCCCTGACCGATCCGGTCGAGGCGCTGCGCGATGCGCTCGCGACGATCCTCGACGGGCTGGTCGCAGCCGGCTGCGGGCCGCAGCATCTGCTCTCGATGACATGGGAGACAGGCGAGCCGGCGGCCTTCCATCTCTCGCGCCATGAGGTCGAGCTCGCCTATCGCGAGGTCTTCGCCGGCTTCCGCCCGCCGATCCGGCTGCAGCCGAGGGCCGAGCCCGGCCTGGCGATCCGCGCGCGGCACTCCGAGCCGACACCACCACCGGAGAGGCTCGTTCAAGGCCACACGCTGCCGCAGCTCGCCCGCCAGTACAGTCCGCGCCTGCAGGCCGACATGAAGGCGCTGTTCCGGCAATGGAGCCGCGACGGCGAAGCCTTCCGCGCTCATCACCGCGGCCGCGACCTGGCCTATGGGCCGGGGCGTTTCGAGACGCTCGACCTCTACCTGCCACGGGGCGTCTCGCGCCCGCCGCTCTGGGTCTTCGTCCATGGTGGCTACTGGCAGGCCTCCGACAAGGTCCAGCACGCGCAGTTCGCACAGGGCATGCTGGCGGCCGGCTTCGCCGTCGCCATGCCGAATTACGGGCTTGCGCCCGAGACCCCGCTGGAGCGGAGCGCGGAGCAGATCGTCGCTGCCCTGAACTTCCTGGTCGGGGAAGCCGAGGCGCTCGGCATCGACGCCGCGCGGCTGCATCTCGCGGGGCATTCCGCCGGCGGCCACCTCGCCGCCATGGCGCTGGTTGCGTCGGATGCCCCGCCCATTGCCTCCGGGCTCTTGCTCTCGGGTCTCTTCGACCTGACACCGCTCGGCCATCTCCCGCTCGGGCGCCTGCTTGGCCTCGACGACCTGGCCCGGGCCGAACGCCTGAGCCTGCACGGCCGGCCCTGCCCCTCCGCACGCCTCGCCTTCGCCGTTGGCGAAGTGGAAAGCGATGCCTTCAAGGCCCAGTCAGCCGCACTTGCCACCGCCTGGCGGGCCGGACCGCCGGTCCTTTGCGCGGGACATCATTTCAGCCTCCTCGACGGCCTGAACGGTGGCAAGCTGCTCGAACTCGCTCGCAACACGGCGGCCGCTTGACCATGTCGCACCCGCGCAAGCCTCTTCGGATCGCCCTGATCGGCTGGGGCGCGATCAGCCGCCGCGTCGCCGGGTTGCTGGCGCAGCGCCTGGGCTCCCGCGTCACTGTCGCGGCCATCGGCCTTCGCGATCTGTCGAGCGCGCCCGACCTGCCGACGGGCGCGGCGCCGATCACGGATCCGGGGCAGCTCGCCGGTCTCGGGCTCGACCTCGTCGTCGAAGCCGCCGGGCGCGAGGCTGTGGCCGGATGGGGCGCGGCAGCGCTGCGCCACGCCCCGGCCTTCGCCGTGGCCTCGACCAGCGCCCTTTGCGACGATGCGCTGCTCGGCAGGCTCCTGGAGGTGGCCGAGACCAATGGCAGCCGACTCCTGATTCCGGCGGGCGCGCTCGGGGGGATCGATGCCTTGGCCGCGGC
The DNA here is from genome assembly GCF_056396265.1 of Allobosea sp. 05T422_2. Lineage (NCBI taxonomy): Bacteria > Pseudomonadati > Pseudomonadota > Alphaproteobacteria > Hyphomicrobiales > Alloboseaceae > Allobosea > Allobosea sp. 05T422_2. Next base: position 7,242 of record NZ_JBFTLD010000103.1, read on the forward strand.
CGCGGCGCTTCCGCTGGACGAGGTCACCCATACCATCGTCAAGCCGCCCGCGGCCTGGCGCGGCACGGCGGCCGAGGCGATGGCGTCGCTCGACGCGCTTTCGGCGCCCTTGACCTTCTTCTGCGGAACCGCGCGCGAGGCGGCGTCGCTGTTCCCGCAGAACGCCAATGTCGCGGTGATCAGCGCGCTGGCCGGCATCGGGCTCGACCGGACCCGCATCCAGCTCGTCGCCGATCCCGGGGCGAAGGCAAACAGCCATCGCCTTGCCGCGAGCGGGGCGTTCGGCCGGCTCGAGATCGCAATCGAGAACCGCGCCCTTGCCGCCAATCCGAAATCATCGGAGATGACGGCTCTCTCGCTGGTCCGATTGATCGGAGCCGCGGTGAACCCGTTGGCCATCTGACCGGCGGGAGACGCAAAGCAGCGCTCCGAGCCGGGTCCATGCGGCGATCGGCAGCAATCGCGATGCTCCCGCGAGTTCTGCAAGAGATGCTGGCGGACGTTCATTGGTTCCCGCGATCCTCCCGGGCCGCGGGCGCAAATACCCGATTGAGCAAAAGCGGTCAGGTCTCCTTTGCGGCCTCGATCCACAGAAAGGAGGCCTCCTCGTTGTCCTGCGGTTCGATCGACGATTTGCGGACGAGCAATCCGCCATCGGATAGATATTTCAGTGTTTCCGCTTCGCCGTTGTGACCGAAGAACATCGTGGTTCCCAGCCATTCACCGGTCCACTCGCCGGAAACACCTGTTCCAAAGCTTCCGACAAAGACACCGCCCGGCTTCAGCAATCTCGCGATCTTCAGGATCAACGGTCCTTGCTGGACAGAGGGGACATGCGTGATCGAATAGAAGGCGCCAACCGCGTMGAAGGAACCGGCTTCAAGCGCCACGTCGCACATATCCGCCTGGATGAACGTCGCCAGCGGGACCTGCTTTCGAGCCCTGAGGATCTGTTGTGCCGATGCGTCGACACCGATGACGGCATGTCCCAATGCCGCAAGATCCCGCGCCACGGGGATGCCCGCACCGCATCCGAGATCGAGGACCCGGCCGCCATCGGCTGGCAGGCTGTCGATAAGACGGCCGAGCCATTTCTGACGAACAGCAGATACCCCGAACCGTTCGAGATATGCGTCTGCAACGTCGTCATAACCTGCAGCGACAAGGTGTTTGGGATCGCTAGCCATGGCGGAACAGTTGCAGACGACCGCACGCGCGTCGAGCCGCGACGTCTGCAACCCCAAGCATCCCCTCAGAGCTGCAGCAAATCCTCAGACTCTTCCCTGCCCAAGCGGGCCCGAGCGCTGGCGCCCAGAACTCTGGCAACAGCCTATGCCGGTCATCAGGTCCGCCTCCTCCGACGCGCATCGGAGTATTGTCCCAAACGCGCGGCATCAAGGCTGCTGCATCCCGCCGGAAACGCGTGTAAATTCGGCGTTATCGGAGACGGTTGGCGCGAAAGCACCGGCCCACGACGGCACTTCTGCCCGGGGATAGCGGAAGCGACACGGCGTCGGTTGGCCTCGCTTGCGTCACAGCAAGGTGGGAGGGTGTCATGAGGAAACTCGCAACGCTCGCCACTGCCGCTTTGATCATGACCGGCAGTGTCGGAACCGCCGACGCGCAATATTGGCGCGGGGGCGGCTGGGGCTATCACGGCGGGTATTATCGCAACTATGGCTGGGGCGGCGGCGCTGTCGCTGCCGGGCTGGTCGGTGGGGCGCTGCTCGGAGGCCTGGTCGCCGCAGCAACGACGCCCGCCTATGCCTATGGATACGGTTATCCGGCCTATGGCTACGGATATGGCTATCCCGCCTATTCCTATTATGGCCCGCGGGTCTATTATCGCCCGGGCTATTACTATGCGCGGCCCGTCTATTATGCCCCGCGCTATTACGGCTGGAACCGGGCTTATTACGGCCCGCACTATTATCCCCGCACGGTCTACCGGGCATATTGGTGAGGCCGTCGCCGACGACCGGCCATCAGCGAAGCCGGCCGGTCGGTCGCGTCCGCGAAGGGGATCTCCGTTCGACGGCCGAATGCCGAACGGAGCCGTGCCTCAGCGCAGCGGCGCGCCGTAGCGCTCGACCTGGTAGGGCTGCCGGGCGAGGCCGACGCAGAAGCTCGCGACCGCATCCTGCAGTTTCTCGGCCAGCAGTTTCATGGGCGCGTTCGCCGCTTCCAGCCGCTCGCGCGCCGCTTCCGCCTCGCGCGCCAGCTTCGCGAGGTCGAGCGTCAGCAGGCGCCCCTCCTTCACGACGAAGCGACCGCCGATCATCACGTCGCGCACCGCCGTGCCGTCTTCGACATGGACGATCTGGTTCACCGTGCGGTTATGCGGCAGCCAGTTGATATGGCCGAGATCGACGAAGACGAGATCGGCCTTGTAGCCGCCTTCGATCCGGCCGATGCGGCCCTGGAAGCCGAGCGCGCGGGCGCCGCCTTCGGTTGCAGCATGCAGGGCCTCGGGCGTGGTCAGCCATTCCCGGACATCGGGTCCACGCACCTTCGAGACGAAGGAGGCCAGGCGCGTCGCCTCGTACATGTTCTGGTTGTCGCCGCTGTTCGAGCCGTCCGTGCCGATCGCCACATTGACGCCGGCCGMGAGCATCGCCCGCACGTCGGCAAGCCCACTGCCCAGCCGCATATTGCTCGCCGGGTTGTGCGCGACCGAGGCGCCATGGCCCGCGAGGATGCGCATGTCCTCCGGATCGAGCCAGACGCCATGGGCGACCGTGAAATCGGGGCCGAGCAGGCCGAGCTGGTCGAGATGGGCAGTCAATGTGCGGCCATAGCGCTTCATGCCGGAGAGCGCCTGGATCTTCGATTCCGCGACATGGCTGTGCAGGCCGAGACCGAAGCGGCGGGCACAGTCGCGACAGGCGCCGAGGAACCCATCCGAGCAATGCAGCGGGATCGTCGGGGCGAGCGCGATCTTTAGCCGTTCCGTATCGAAGCGCGCCTGCGTGACGAAAGCCTCGAAGCCCTTCAGCGTCTCGGCATAGGGCTGCATCCGGAAGCGGTCGACCTCGGCGCGCAGCGGCTCGGGCAAGGCGTCGTAGAGGCCGGGAATGGCCTCATAGAGCGTGGTGTCGGCGACCATCGGCGCGATCGTCGCGCGCATGCCGACATCCTGATAGGCCCGGGCGACAGCCGACATGCCCTCGACCGACGGCGCTGGCACCTCGAAGAACAGGTCGTAGCAGGCGGTCGTGCCCTTCAGCACCATCTCGGCGCCGTTGAGTGCGGCGCTGAGATATTTGTCCTCGAGGCTGCGGTTGCCGCTGATCCAGGGGCCGGCGGCCAGGAGCAGTTCGAGCGACCAGCGGTCCCCCATGGCCTTGGCGAGCGCGCCATGGCCGTGGGTATGGGCGTTGACGAGGCCGGGATGAACGAGCTTGCCGGTGGCGTCGATCTCTGCCGCCCCCTCGGGGACGGACATGCCGCGCGGACCGATCTCGCGGATCGTGTCGCCTTCGAGCAGCAGGTCGAGCGGTTCAGCCTGAACGCGCTCCGGCAGGAGGACGAGGGCGTTGCGGATGATCGTGTGGAGCGGGCTTGCGGTCATGGCGGGGTCTCCTTCTCGGCGCCGCAGGTCAGCGCCGCTGCTCGGCCGCTGCCCAGGGGAAGAACACCCGCTCGGCGACGACGATCAGCTGGAACAGGACGATGCCGAGCAGGGCCAGGATCAGCATGGCACCGAAGGCGACGGGAACCTTGAAGAACGCGGTTGCGGAGGTGATGAGATAGCCTAGGCCCCGTTCCGCCGCGACGAACTCGCCGACCACGGCGCCGACGACGGAGAGTGCGATCGCCGATTTCAGGCCGGAGAATACGAACGGGATCGAATAGGGCAGACGCACCCGCAGCAGCTCCTGCAGCTTGCTCGCGCGGCAGGACCGGGCAAGCTCGACCAGCTCCGGCGGCACCGCCAGCAGACCCGTGGTCATCGAGATCACCAGCGGGAAGAAGGCGACCAGGAAGGTCACGATGACGCGCGGCAGCTCGTTGGGACCCAGCATCACGACCAGGATCGGCGCGATTGCGACCTTCGGCACCGACTGGGTCAGCACGAGCAGCGGATAGATCGCATCCGCCGCCAGCCGCGAGGAGGAGATCAGCACGGCGAGCGGGAAGCTGACCGCGATCGAGAGCAGGAAGCCGAACAGCACGGTCCTGAGCGTCGCCAGCGTATGCTCGCCCAGCGCCGGGCCCATCGCCGCGGTGTCCTGGAAGATCCGCGAGGGCGCCGGCAACAGGTATTCGGGGATGGCGAAGACCCGGACGGTCACCTCCCAGATCGCCATCAGCACGACCAGCGCGACGAGCGGGATCAGGAATTCGCGGCTCGCGCCGAGCAGGCGCAGGGCTTTAGTGTTCGACATCGAAATGCGTCCCCTGCTCGCCGAAGATCAGTTCGCGGATGCGGCCGGCGCAGCGCTGGAATTCCGGGTGGCCCGACATGGCGAAATCGCGCGGGCGCGGCAGATCGACATCGATGATCTCGGCGATCCGGCCGGGCCGGGGCGACATCACGACGACCCTGTCCGCCAGGATCACCGCTTCGGGAATGGAATGGGTGACGAAAATGATGGTCTTGGGCGCATTCGCCCAGATCCGCAGCAGCTCGATCGTCATGATCTCGCGGGTCAACGCATCGAGCGCGCCGAAGGGCTCGTCCATCAGCAGGATGTCGGGATCATGCACCAGCGCCCGGCAGATCGCGGCGCGCTGCTGCATGCCGCCGGAAAGCTGGCGCGGCCGGTGATCGGCGAAATCCGCGATGCCGGCGACGGCCAGCAGGTCCTTCGCCCGCCGGCGCGCCGTCTCGTCGGCACGCCCCATGATCGTGGAGGGGAACATCACGTTCTCCATGATCGTCGCCCAGGGCAGCAGGGTCGGCGCCTGGAAGACGATGCCCGTGTCCTGCCGCGGCGCGCTGACGCGCTCCCCATTGATGGCGATGCTGCCCTCCGTCGGCGGCACCAGGCCGGAGACGAGCCGCAGCAAGGTGGACTTGCCGCAGCCGGAGGGGCCGACGAGCGTGACGATCTCGCGGTCGCGGATCGTGAGATCGATCCCGTCGAGCGCGCGCACGCCGCCATTGCCGACCGAGCCAAAGACCTGGCCGGCCCCGCTGATTTCAATCATGTCTATTCTCCGGCGTCCCCTGCCCTGTCCGCTCTCGTCACTTCTTCGGCGGCAGGAAGGACATGTCGACCGCGGTCGCCGGATCGAGCTTGGGGTCGAGATTCTGCGACTGGGCAACGACCTCATAGGTCTTGTTCAGGCGCTCGGTGGTGATGCCGCCGACCCCGGCCTCCTTGGCGTGATCGGTGAAGATGAAGCCCAGCGTCGCCTTCAGGCTGCCGAGGCAATCATCGAGATCGACCTGCGGGATCGCCTTCACATGCGCCTCGCAGGTGGCCTGCGGATTGTCGCGCGCCGCCTCCCAGGATTCCGTGGTCGCCTTCATGAAGCTCTTCAGCATCTCCGGGCGGTTCTTCGCGCTCGCCTCGGTGGTGTGGAAGGCAAGCGAGTAGATCGCGAAACCCGCCTCGACGAAGGGCAGGAAGGCGAGCTCCTTGCCAGCGCGCTGGGCCTGCTTGTTCTGATAGTAGAAATTGGTCGAGTAGGACGGGATGGCGTCGACCTTGCCGCTGATCAGCAGCGGACCCATGGCCGAGCCGTCGACGGTCACCCACTCGATCTTGTTGGGATCGGTCTTTGCCGCCGCGGCGACCGCCGGGAAGTAGAGCCGGTGGCTGTTGCCCGGCGTGATGCCGATCTTCTTGCCTTCGAGCCCGGTGAAGGTGGTGATCCCGGAATCCTTGCGCACGAAGAGCGAGTGCGGGGAATGGGCGTAGACCGCGCCGATCATCTTCAGCGGCACGGAGCTGCGCTGGCGCGCGGTGAACAGGGCGGAAATATCGGCCATGCCGATATCGGCCGCGCCGCCGGCCACCTTGCTCAGCGTGTCGCCGGAGCCGTTGCCCTTGCTGATCCGCAGCTCGATGCCATTGCGCTGATAGATGCCCGACGCGATGCCGGCATAATAAGGCGCGTAATCGCCGGTCGGAATCCAGTCGAGCATGAGATGCACGTTCTCGGCCGCACGAGCGGCAGACGGTACGGACAACGCGACGGCCGCGCTGAAGATGGCTGTGAGAGTGCTCGACGTGAATTTCGACATTGTGGTCGCCCTTCCTGGTTCCCCTATGGACAGAAACAGTGGGGACGCCGATCAGATCAAATACCAATTTCGCTGCGATACATAATATATGGTTATGCTGCAGCGCACATCGTGCGGCGGCTGCATCCGCCCCCGCTCAATCCGGCATGGCGGGGTCGGTCGCGAGCGGCAGCAGCTCCATCAGCCCCTGCACGAAACTGCGGGCGATGCGCGACAGCGGCTCGACCCGCGAGGAGAGCAGATGCGGCCGCGTCGTCGTCTTCGGCACCAGAGGGCGGGAGCGGATATTCGGCCAGGCGTTGTCGACCAGCACGAAGTCGTCGACGATCGCGATGCCGCCGCCGGCCTGAACCAGCGAGCAGGCATTCGGCGTGAAGCGCACCTGCGCGTTGAAGCGGATGGGCTTTGGCGTGGCGCCAAGAGCGCGATTGACGACCATGCCATAGGGCGTCTGCGAGCCATACCCGATCATCGGATAGGGCACGAGATCGGCCGGCTTCAGCACGCGCTTGCTGCCGAGCGGATGGCCTTCGGGGAAGATCACGCGCAGGCGTCCCTCGGCGATCTGCGTGGCTTTTACGCTCGGATCCTCGACGGCCATGGAGGTGACGGCGAGATCGGCGCGATGGCTGGCGATGCGCGCGATCAGCTCGGCCAACGTGAGGATCTCGAAATCGACGCGCACATCGGGATGCGACTGGCGGAAGCGGCCGATCGCCTTCGGCACCAGCATGTGGCCGACGCTGGGGCTTGCCAGCAGTCGGATCGACCCCGCGCTGCCGCGGCGCAGCTCCTCCGCCATGTCGTTGACCCGGGTCACGCCCTGATGGACGAGCTCAGCCTCGGCGAAGAGCTGCCGCGCCTCGGGCGTCGGCTGGACGCGGCCCTTGACGCGCTCGAACAGCGTCAGGCCGAGCCGATCCTCCGTATAGGACAGGAGCCGGCTGATCGCCGGCTGGGAGACCGAGAGCAGGCGCGCCGCGCCGCTGATCGAGCCTGTCACCATGACCGCGCGGAACATCTCGATCTGCCGAAGATTCATCGCCATGGCACATAACCTCCCCTTATAGTTCAGTAGAGAAATGGTATATACTTGTTTTGGTGGCGCCCGGCTAGATTGCGGCCAGTTTGAACTGGCCTTCACAGCCCAAGGAGTCTCTTTCGATGTCCCGCCTTCTTACCGTTGCAGCGGCTCAGCTCGGTCCCATCCACCGCGCCGATGATCGCGCATCGGTCGTGCGCCGGATGATCGCGCTGATGCAGCAGGCAAAGGCCCGCGGCGCCGATTTCGTCATCTATCCGGAACTCGCCCTGACGACCTTCTTCCCGCGCTGGTATTGCGAGGACCGTGTCGAGGCCGACCAGTGGTTCGAAACCGCGATGCCCGGCCCCGACACGCAGCCGCTCTTCGACACGGCGCGCGCGCTCGGCATCGCCATGAGCTTCGGTTATGCCGAGCTGACGCCGGAGGGACGGCATTTCAACAGCTCGATCCTGGTCGACAGGACCGGCCAGATCATCGGCAAGTACCGCAAGGTGCATTTGCCCGGCCATGCCGAACGCGACCCGACCCGGGCGCACCAGCATCTCGAGAAGCGCTATTTCGAGCCCGGCGACCGCGGCTTCCCGGTCTGGCGCTTCGAGAACGGGCTGGTCGGCATGGCGATCTGCAACGACCGGCGCTGGCCCGAGACCTATCGCGTCATGGGGCTRCAGGGCGTCGAGATGGTCGTGCTCGGTTATAACACGCCGACCACCAACGGCCATTCCAAGACCGAGACGCTGGCCGACCGCCTGTTCCATCACCGCCTGTCGGTGCAGGCCGGCGCCTATCACAACTCGACCTGGGTCGTGGCGGTCGCCAAGGCCGGCGTCGAGGACGGCTTCCCGCTCTTCGGCGGCACGCTGATCGCCGATCCCAGCGGCAAGATCGTCGGCGAACTCGACCATGACGAGGACGGGCTCTTGATCCATGCCTGCGATCTCGATGCCACGCGCTTCGGCAAGGAGACGATGTTCAACTTCGCCGCTCATCGGCGCGTCGAACATTATGACCTGATCACCTCACGAATCGGCGTCGGCGCGCCACTCGGCACCACCGACTAAGGCATCGGCAGGACAAGTGGATCGCGGCTTTCGGGAAAGCCGATGCGAACACGGAACGGTCAGATGATCGGACCCGGTACGATATCCGGTCCGATCACCCAGGCATGCTCCGCCCGGGCGATCCGCATCGGGAAACCGGCGCGCGCCGGCCGCGCAAGAGCGCCTCGCCTTCTTCGCATCATTTGGTGCGACGTTGGTCGGCTGACTTTGTCGGCCAGAGCGGACAAGAACGGCTTGAAGGGCCTATAGTCCCTTTTCGATAGTCTGAAAGTCAGGGGCGGCACAGGTGAAGGAACCAGACCGGGTCGATGAGTATGTCGGCATTCGCCTGCGAAGAATGCGCCGCCTGACGGGCTACAGCCAGACGAAGCTTGCCGAGTTGCTGGGGATCACGTTTCAGCAAATCCAGAAATACGAGAAGGGTGTGAACCGGATCAGTGCGAGCCGGCTCCAGCATATCGCCAATATCTTTCAGGTCCCCGTTTCCCATTTTTTCGATGGGGCGCCGGCGATCTCGACTCCAGCCGCAGATTCAGTGCCGGACGCCCCCTCCCCGGAGGTCGCTGACCTGCTCGCCACCCGCGACGGCATCCGTCTGGCCAAAGCCTTCGCTTCGATAAGGAACTTCAAGACACGCCGCCGGATTGTCGCCCTCACCGAAGCGATGGGCGACGCCGAGGAAGCGTCTGAAGCCGAGCCGGGTCGCGCCACGGCTGCAGGGTCCGGCTGCGACTGAACCGTTTTGTCGCGGCGCAGCTGAGGCAGCGGAAGAGGCGAGCCCCTGGCGTTCGGCGACCGTTGCGACGTCGGCCCCACCTCCTTGCGCATGGCGCGCGTTCGGCACGGCCGGAAACACAGAGGGCGACATTCAAGGAAACGGAGGCCCTTGCCAACATCTATAATATCCATTAACTTGGATATATGGATAATTTACAAACCATTCTCGCCATGGCTGCACTGGCACAGCCCACGCGCCTCGACACCTTCAAGCTTCTGGTGAACCGCGAGCCCGAAGGCGTTCCCGCCGGCGAGCTCGCGCGGCTGCTGGATGTTCCGCAGAACACGATGTCGGCTCATCTCGCCATCCTGTCGCGCGCACGACTGATCGCGGGCGAGCGGCAGAGCCGCTCGATCATCTATCGCGCCGATCTCGACGGTTTCCGCGCGGTGATCGCCTTCCTGCTGAAGGATTGCTGCGGCGGGCGGGCAGACCTGTGCCAACCGCTCATCGACGAACTCGTTCCCTGCTGCCCACCGAAGGTCCCCGCCGATGGACGTCATCATCTACCATAATCCCGACTGCGGAACCTCGCGGAACACGCTTGCCCTGATCAGGAACGCCGGCGTCGAACCTCACGTCATCGACTACCTGAAGATGCCACCGTCCCGGGCGATGATCGTGGACCTGGTCGCGCGGATGGGTCTCACGCTCCGGCAGGTCCTGCGCGAGAAGGGGACGCCATTCGCCGAACTCGGCCTTGCAGATCCGTCGCTGGGCGACGACGCCTTGCTCGACGCAATCGAGAAGCACCCGATCCTGCTCAATCGACCGATCGTGGTGACACCGAACGGCGTGAGGCTGTGCCGCCCCTCGGAAGAGGTGATTGACCTGCTGCCGCCGCAGCGCGGTCCGTTCGTCAAGGAGGACGGCGAGCGCATCGTCGATGAGGCCGGCCGCCGCATCGCGAGCGGTGAGATCATCGGCCGAGATATCGCATCCGGCCCGATGATCTAACTCTCTGTGTTCGCATCGGCTTTGCCCCGAAAACCGCAATCCACTTTTCGGGCCGATGCTTTCTGTGTTCGCATCGGCTTTGCCCCGAAAACCGCAATCCACTTTTCGGGCCGATGCCTTGGGAAAATCGCATGTCCACGTTCGAACGCTACCTGACGCTGTGGGTGGCTCTGTGCATTCTTGCCGGCGTCGCGCTCGGCCAGCTGTTCCCGAGCGCCTTTCAAACGATCGGCAGCGCCGAGATCGCGAGGGTCAACCTGCCGATGGCAGTCCTGATCTGGCTGATGGTCATCCCGATGCTGCTGAAGATCGACTTCGCCGCCTTGCGCCAGGTCGGCCAGCACTGGCGTGGGATCGGCGTCACACTCTTCGTGAACTGGGCCGTGAAGCCGTTTTCGATGGCCCTGTTGGGCTGGTTCTTCATCGGCTGGCTGTTTCGCCCTCACCTGCCCGCCGACCAGGTCGATTCCTATATCGCCGGTCTGATCATCCTGGCGGCGGCGCCTTGCACGGCAATGGTCTTCGTCTGGTCCAACCTGATCAAGGGAGAACCGCATTTCACCTTGAGCCAGGTCGCGTTGAACGACGCGATCATGATCGTCGCCTTCGCCCCGATCGTCGGCCTGTTGCTTGGCCTGTCCGCCATCACCGTTCCCTGGGGCACGCTGACATTGTCGGYCGCGCTCTACATCCTGGTTCCCGTCATTATCGCGCAGCTCATCCGCAGGAGCCTGCTCGCCTCCGGCGGTGACGAAGCGCTGCATCGCCTTCTCGCCGCCCTATCGCCTGTGTCGCTGGTGGCCCTGCTTGCGACCCTGGTAATGCTGTTCGGGTTCCAGGGCGCGCAGATCCTGGCCCAGCCGTCTATCATCGCGATCCTGGCCATCCCGATCCTGATCCAGGTCTATTTCAATGCGGGACTGGCCTATCTCCTCAACCGTGCGGCCGGCGAAAAACACTGCGTCGCTGGTCCCTCGGCCCTGATCGGAGCCTCGAACTTCTTCGAGCTCGCGGTTGCAGCCGCCATCAGCCTGTTCGGTTTCAACTCCGGCGCCGCCCTCGCAACGGTGGTCGGCGTGCTGATCGAAGTGCCGGTCATGCTGTCGGTCGTCTGGATCGTGAACCGTTCCAGGGGCTGGTACGAGCGGGGAAGCCCGCGCAATCCTGCAAAGGCAACGTCATGACCGATCTTCCGAATGTCGACCTCGACCGTCTGGTCGCTCCCGATCTCACCCAGCTCGAGCCCGCCCGGCGCGCCACGCATCCACCGCGCATCCTTCTGCTCTACGGCTCACTTCGGACGCGCTCCTACAGCCGGCTGCTGACACTCGAAGCAGAGCGTATCCTCAAGCATCTCGGCGCCGAAACGCGGGTATTCGACCCTGCCGGCCTGCCAATGGCCGACAGCGTCCTGCCGGACCACCCGAAGGTTCAGGAGTTGCGGGATCTGGCGCTATGGTCGGAGGGGCAGGTCTGGTGCAGCCCGGAGCGTCACGGCACGATCACCGGCGTATTCAAGAACCAGATCGACTGGATACCGCTGGAGCTTGGCTCGATGCGCCCGACCCAGGGCCGAACGCTGGCGGTGATGCAGGTCTCGGGTGGCTCGCAGTCGTTCAACGCCGTCAACACATTGCGCGTGCTGGGGCGCTGGATGCGAATGGTGACCATCCCGAACCAGTCCTCCGTCGCAAAGGCCTTTCAGGAGTTCGACGAGGTGGGCCGCATGAAGCCCTCCGCCTATTACGACCGCGTCGTCGACGTGATGGAGGAACTCGTCCGCTTCACGCTGCTGACGCGCGACCGCTCCGCCTATCTCACCACGCGCTACAGCGAGAGGAAGATTGCTGCCGAGGCGGTTCCGGTCAGCGCTATCTAAGTCAACACGGCGCGCGCGGGAGCAAAGCGAAACCAGTCAGGCCCACGCGACGGGCGCAGAACCAGGCTGCGACTGACATCGCCGCGGCCGGCGCCCCCGTTTCAATGGCCCGATGCGAGCGCTCCGTCTGCCTTGTCGTGGACGGCGAGGCGCTCGATCATCGCCGCGGTCGCCTGGTTGACGCCGATCGTCTCGATGGCGATGCCCCGGTTCCGGAACTTGAGCACCACGCGGTCCAGCGCGTTGATCGCGGTGATGTCCCAGAAATGGGCTGCGCCAAGATCGATCACGACCTGCTTCACCTCCTCCTCGCGGAAATCGAAGGCCGCATGGAAGGCYTCGGCGGTCGCGAAGAAGATCTGCCCGGTGACGCGGTAGACGCGCGTGTCACCCTCGCGCTCGGATCTAACCGCGAAGAAGCGCGTGACCTTGTGGGCGAAGAACAGCCCGCTGAGGATGACGCCGAACAGCACGCCCTTCGCCAGATCATGCGTTGCGACCACCACCGCGACCGTGCCCAGCATCACGACGCTGGAGCTCTTCGGGTGGATCAGCAAGGTCTGCAACGAGCGCCACTGGAAGGTGTTGATCGAGACCATGATCATGACGGCGACCAGCGCCGCCATCGGGATCCGGGCGACAGAGGGGCCGAGCACGACGATCAGGAACAGCAGGAAGCTGCCCGCCCACAGGCTCGAGAGGCGGCCGCGGCCGCCCGACGAGACATTGATCACGGATTGGCCGATCATCGCGCAGCCGGCCATGCCACCGAAGAACCCGGCGACGATGTTGGCTGCGCCCTGGCCGGCGCATTCCCGGTTCTTGTCCGACGTGGTGTCGGTCATCTCGTCGAGAATCGCCGCGGTCATCAGGCTTTCCAGGAGTCCAACCATGGCCAGCGTCAACGCATAGGGCGTGATGATCCTGAGCGTCTCGAGGGAGAACGGCACCTGCGGGATAGCGAAGGCGGGCAATTCGCCGGGCAGCGCGCCCATGTCGCCGACCGTGCGGATATCGAGGCCGAAAGACAGCGACACCGCGGTGAGCAGGACGATGGCGACCAGCGGCGACGGCACCGCCTTGGTAAGCCGTGGCAGCAGATAGATGATGGCGAGCCCGGCGGCGGTCATGGCGTAGACGACGGGTCCGCGTCCGAGCAGTTCCGGCATCTGCGCCATGAAGATCAGGATCGCGAGCGCGTTGACGAAACCGGTGACGACGGAGCGCGAGACGAACCGCATCAGGTTGCCGAGCCTGAGGATGCCGGCCACGATCTGAAAGATGCCCGTCAGGACCGTCGCGGCGAACAGGTAGCCAAGCCCGTGTTCCCTGACGAGCGTGATCATGACGAGCGCCATGGCGCCGGTGGCGGCCGAAATCATCGCCGGCCGCCCGCCCGCGATGGCGGTGACGACGGCGATGCAGAAGGAGGCGTAGAGCCCGACCTTGGGATCGACCCCGGCGATGATCGAGAATGCGATCGCCTCAGGGATCAGGGCCAGCGCGACGACCGTGCCGGCCAGGATTTCGCGCGTGACGTTGGGCGCCCATTCGCTGCGCAGATGAGAGATTGCCATGGGGGCGGAAGGCCGCCCTCAGACCCGCCTGGTCGCCATGCGGGCGGCAAATTCGAGGCCGGACACGGCCAGGGCAAACAGCATCCAGAGCGGGTCGGCGCGATTGAGGAAGAACGATTCCAGCATGCCGACATAGGTCATGAAGATGACGATCATCAGGAAGAGGTCGGCCAGGTTCCGACTCGCCGCGACCCGGTCGGCGCGGAGATAGTTCCTGAGAGGCAGGATCATCAGGCACCAGGCCATCACGATCGCGCCCGGAATTCCGAACATCACCATCGCATCGAGATAGCTGTTATGGGCGGACCCGATGCCGCGAACGTCCCAGCTCGCCTCGAAATTCTCCTCCAGCGTCGAGACCACGGGCGTCTGCCAGAAGCCGAAATAGCCATAGCCGAACCAGGGCTTCTCGCCGATATGGACGCTGGCAAAGCGCCAGATCTCGTCGCGGCCGGTGAAGGTGGGGTCTGAGATCAGGGCAGACGAGATCCTGAGCAATGTCGGCGACAACACGGTGCCGACCGTGAGCGCGGCGACCAGCAGCACCAGCACGGCATGGGTCAACAGCATCAGGCGAGGCCCGGCCATGGCGCGGCCGAGCAGAACGAGGCCGACCGCCACCGGCAGGAAGCCCATCGTCGTCTTCGAACCGCTGTTCAGCACGAAGATCGCACCGAGACCGATGATCAGCAGGCCGCGCAGTTTGAACCCCATGCGCCAGCAATAGATGCCGAACATGATGAGGATCGAGAACACCGGCGCAGCGAAGTTCTTGTGCGAGAGATGGCCGCGCCAGTCGCCGGCATGGCCGCCCTCGACGCCCTCAGAGCCATGGATCGCCAGATGCGGGGCAAGCAGGATGACGGCATAGACCAGCAGGAGCACGGCGAGCGTGGCATTGGCCGCAGCGCTGGCGAAGTCCCGCTCCGTCCTGGGCAGGAGCAGGACACCGACCACGACGACCATGGCGAACGCGGTCAGCAGCAATCCGCGCAACGCGGCTTCCGGGTCCGGTGCGCGCGTGGTGGACAAGGCGGCAACCAGCAGGACGATGATCCACGTGCTGTTGCGCAGCTGTGCGAGAGCTGCCCGCTCGCTCAGCCGCAGCATCGCCCCGAGATAGACGATGGCGAGGCTGACATAGCCGATCTGGTTGACGACATTGCCGGTCGAGGCCCCGGTCTCCGTGCTGTCGGGCACACCGGCAAAGGGCTGCAAGGTCAGGATCATGATGAACAGGCCAAAGCCGCTGAGCAGCGCGGCAACGAGCCGTGCATCGTCGGCCGGGACGCCTGACGCGGAGGCGGCCGCGCTGGTTCCTGTCTCTGCGATGCCGACCGTCATGCTGTCCCTGACACACTCGCCCCGTTCTGCAGGCCGCGCGTTAATGCAGCCGCGCGATCACGCATCATATGCCATGCAACCTTAAGAGCCTGTAGCCGCAGACAGATAGGCCGCCGGCCAGGGCTGCGGCCTGGCCTGATGGCCGGCCGAATTCACCGGTCGTGGCGGGGCGCTGCGCCTGGGATCATAGGACCCGATATCGTATCGGGTCTATGGTCTGCGACTTCCGTGATTGCATCGGCTTTCCCAACCGCAATCTACGCTTTCGGGCCGATGCCTTAGCTCGTCCCGGCGAGATAACTGCCTCCGGCCTCCATGAACACCTGATTGTCCTCCCGCAGCCTGGCTGCAGCATCGTCATAGAGGAATGGCAGGAAGGCGAAGCGCTTGCCCCGCGTCACCTGCGAGACGGCATGAAGCAGCGAGCAGGAGAAGACGACGGCGCCGCCGGGCGGCGGCTTGAAGCTGCGCGCGCCATATTCGGGAAAGCTGACCTCGCCGCCCTCGAAATCGGCGTTCAGGTTGATGGAGACGGCAAAGCGGCGATGCGCCGTGCCCTTGGTCGTGTTGTCCCGATGCGCGCCGAAATGCCCGCCGGTCTGCGCATCGTAACAGCCCACGAGATAGCGCTCCATGCGGGTCACCGTGAACTGGTGGACCTTCCTGATCTCGGGAACGATGCGCTTGCCGATCTTGCCCTGAATGACCCCGATCAGCTCCGTGTCGCCGATGAGGACGTCGGAGCGGCGCTTGTGGGCATGGTCGGAGATCAGGACGGTCTTCCCGTCCTTCTCGCGCATGAAGCCGGATTCATTGCCGCCTTCGGCCTCGTGCAGGGCGATCAGCTGCCGGCAGAAATCCGGCTCGAAGACATTGGGCAATACCAGGACGGGCGCATGCACCTGGAAGCCCGGGAACGCGTCGACCGGTGGAAGCGCGGCGAGGAACGCCGCAACCTCATGGCGCTCGCCGCCCTCGCGGGTGAGGGGAAAGACCGCCATGACGCGCAGCGTCGGATCGAGCACATACCAGGCGCGACGCAGGGGCGTATCCGTGCCTGGCTCGGCCTCGATGGGCGCGACGCCAAACTCCTTGCTGATCAGCAGATCGAAATCCCAGAAATAGCGGATGCCGGGCATGCGCTGCCTGACGCGCTGCTTGAGCTCGTCATCGGGGTCGTTGCTGACGCCGAAGAAGGCGATCTTGTCGTCGTCGAAGAGGTCGCGCTGCTCGGACAGGATCTTGAGCGCGGATACCGTGCTTGCGCGCGCGGCGGAACCGAAGAAGCACAGGACAATATAGCGCCCGGCTGCGCTGGAGAATTTATAGGCCGGGTTGCTTGTGGAACGCTGCTCGAACCACGGCGCAGGATCGCCGACGCCCATCGACCTGTATTTCACGGCCAATTCCCCAGATGTTATCGGATGAGAATGGCATATCGCCCACTATTGGCAAGGATGACAGGCGCTTCACCTTCGCTTCGATGAGCGATCGACGAGCTTTGATCTCCGCGCAAGCGACTAGACCCCGCATACAGCGCGCGCCCCGCTATGCTATGGCTGGTTCCACCATCAACAACGCATGGCTGCTTCTGCAGCCGGAACGGAGTCCATGTCCAGTACCGATGGCAGCATGTTCGACCTGGTCGGAGTGCTTGCCGTATTGCTTCTCGTTGCCGCAAACGGCTTCTTCGTTGCGGCCGAGTTTTCGCTGGTCGCGGTGCGCCGAAGCCGCGTTTCCGAGCTTGTCACCGCGGGGCGCATGAATGCCGCCGCCCTCAAGCGCGCCGTCGACAATCTCGACGCCAACCTCGCCGCGACGCAGCTTGGCATCACCATCTCCTCGCTGGCGCTCGGCTGGATCGGAGAGCCCGCTCTGGCTCACCTGATCGAGCCGCTCCTGAACGGCCTGCCCGGCTCACTGGCGACGGCCAGCTCCCATGCGATCGCGGTCGCGATCTCCTTCGTCATCATCACGGCCCTGCACATCGTTCTCGGCGAACTCGCTCCCAAGAGCCTTGCCCTTCAGCGCAGCGAAGAAACGGCGCTCTGGATCGTGCGGCCACTCGGTCTCTTCCTGTTCCTGCTGCGGCCGGCGATCATCTCGCTGAATGGCCTCGGCAATCTCGTGCTGCGCCTGTGCGGCCTGCGGCCGGGAACGGGAGAGGAATCCCTGCATTCGCCGGAAGAATTGAAACTCCTCGTCCAGGCAAGCCAGGAGGCCGGAATCCTCCAGCCGGCGCAGCAGGAGTTGGTCGAGCGCGTGCTCAGCATCGGCGACCGGCGCATCGCCGACATCATGACACCGCGCCGGGACGTCGCCTGGATCGACGCCGACGACACTCATGACGAGATGCTGCGGACCATACGCGAATGTCGCCATGAGCAGTTGCTGGTCGGGCGCGGTGGCATCGACGAGCCCCTGGGCATGATCCTGAAGCGGGACCTTCTCGACCAGGTCCTGGACGGCAAGGCGCTCGATCCCATGGCCGTGATCTGCGACCCCGTCATCGTGCACGAGACGACGMCGATCTTCCGCGTGCTCGAGCGCTTCAAGAAGGCTCCGGTCCGCCTGGCAATCGTCATCGACGAATATGGCGGCCTCGACGGCATCGTCACCCAGACCGATCTCCTCGAAGCCATTGCCGGCGACCTGCCCGATGTCGAGGGCGAGGAACCCGATATCGTGGAACGCGACGATGGTTCGCTGCTGATCGACGGCATGATGCCGGCGCATGATGCCTTCAATCGGCTTGGCTTCCGACTGCGCTCGGCGGAAGGGGATTTCCACACGATCGCCGGTTTCGCCCTGGCCCGGCTCGAGCACCTCMCCGAGATCGGCGAGCATTTCGACTATGCAGGCTKGCGGTTCGAAATCGTCGACATGGACGGCAGGCGGATCGACAAGCTCCTGGCGCAGCGCATCACAGGGGAGGTTTCCGCCCACGGGTGAAGCGCCGCGCCGGCAGAGAGCGCCCTTCGCCCGTCGGCTCTGGGGCCGTCAGCCTCTGGCATGATCTCGCCCGCCTCGTCGCGATGGGGCGGGCAAGATCAACACGCGGCGCAGGCTCATCAACGGACCGGCGGAGAGGCTCGCAGCCARTTCGCGGCCATGCCGTACTCGCAGCCCCGCCGATCGGGCGCCCTCCTCGACGAGGTCAGCGGCCAGCGAACCGTGCCCGGTTCTGCGCGACCCAGTCCTGCGAGAGCTTGACGAAGAGAGGCGGCAGCGACGCGAGCGGCCGTCCGCCATGGTGGTCGGCCAGGATATCGCCGGCATCGGGCCAAGTCGTGGGTTGGTCGGCACGCCCCAGCGCAGCGAGGACGCGGCTGGCGCTTTCGGGAATGAACGGCCAGGCGATGTCGGCGGCGGTCGCAAGGAGGTTCACGCTCGTTCTGATCACCACGGCGCTCCGCTCCGGATCGGCGGCGCGGGCCGACCAGGGCGCCTCCCGCGCGAGATAGCCGTTGGCGAGCCGCCAGATCGCGCGGACCTGTTCGGCCGCCTTGCGCAGCGCACGCCGGTCATGATGCGTGCGAAGCGCATGCAGATGTCCCGCAAGTTCATCCGACAGAGCCAGCTCGGCGGAGCCGGGAGCGCCGTTCGCCGGGACGATCCCCTGATGGTGGGCCGTGACGAGTTTCAGCACGCGATTGACGAGATTGCCGAACGTGTCGGCCAGGTCGGAATTCACGTCGGCCGCGAAGCGCGCGAAACTGAAGTCGGTGTCATGGTTCTCAGGCGCGTTCGCGGCCAGCCACCAGCGCCAGTAGTCGGCCGGCAGCAACGCCAGCGCCTGGTCGAGGAACACGCCCCTGCGCTGGCTGGTCGAGAACTTACCGCCTTCATAGGTGAGCCAGTTGACGCCCTTGATCACATCGACGCTCTTCCAGGGCTCGCCGGAACCCAGCAGCGTGCAGGGGAAGCTGACGGCGTGGAAGGGCACATTGTCCTTGCCGAGGAACTGGATGGCGTCGACATCTCCGACCTTCCACCACCAGCGCCGCCAGTCGCGCCGTTCCGGGTCGAGATCGGCCCATTCCTGCGTGGCGGCGATATAGGCGATGGGCGCATCGAACCAGACATAGAAGACCTTGCCCTCGAAGCCGGGTTTCGGCACCGGGACGCCCCAGGACAGATCCCGTGTGATGCACCTGTCCTGAATGCCTTCGCTGAGCCATTTGCGCGCGATCGAGGTGACGAGCGGCGGCCATCCGGACCGGCTTGCGATCCACGCCTCCAGCTCRCCGACCAGGGCCGACTGGCGCAGGAACAGGTGCCGGCTCGGCCTGACCTCGAGATCAGTGCTGCCCGAGAGGGCCGAGCGCGGAGCGACCAGGTCGACGGGATCGAGCGGACGGGTGCAGCTTTCGCATTGGTCGCCCCGCGCGGCTTCGAAACGGCAATGCGGGCAGGTGCCGATGATGTAGCGGTCCGGGAGGAAGCGCCTGTCCGCGGGCGAATAGACCTGTTCGAGCACCCGCTCCTCGATGAAGCCGTTCTGCTCCAGGCACTGGAAGAAATGCTGGGTCAGCGCGTGGTTGCGCGGCGAGGACGAGCGGCCGAAATGATCGAAGGACAGGCCGAGCTGACGATAGATCCCGGCCTGGATCTCATGCTGCGCATGGCAATAGGCTGCGACGTCGGTCCTGGCTTCGGCCGCCGCCAGTTCCGCCGGGGTTCCATGTTCGTCGGTCGCGCAGATGAAGAGAACCTGGTCGCCGATCTGTCGTCGGTAACGGGCGTGGATGTCGGCCGGGAGCAGCGAGCCTGCCAGATTGCCGAGATGCTTGATGCCGTTGATATAGGGAAGTGCGCTGGTGATGAGTGCGTTCGCCATGATGCCCTCCTGGGGTCATTCCACGGGTGACGCGCCGAGACCTGATGAAACAAAAAAGCCCTCCGCAGAACCGGAGGGCTTGGGTCCGACGCTCACTCGCGCGGCGATACGCACGCGCTCACCCCCTCCGGCCAATCTCCTGCTGGTCGGGCCTGCGCATTCGCGTGGCGTGGGCGGGAAGGAACATCTGTAAATCCGCGTCTGATCTGCCTGACGGGTGCCAGCAATCGGCGGGGAAATCAAGGCCGCGGTCAGGCCTGAGGCCGCATAGCGCCATGCCGATGAGGGGATTGGGTAGGGAGCCGAATGGCCAATGTGCGGTTTCCCCGAACCGCCATAGCATGGCCGCCATGAACCTGATCTTTCTTCACGGGGCACCGGCAAGCGGCAAGTTGACGGTCGCCAAGGCCTTGCTTGCGGCGATGCCGGCGCGACTGCTGGACAATCATGCCGCCATCGACGCCGCGCGAACCATTTTCGACTTTGGCGCTCCCGGCTTCTGGGAGCTGGTAGACACGGTTCGCGGATCCATCTTGCGGGCCGCGATCGAGAACGACATTTCCTGTCTGATCGTCACCCTCTGCTATTCCGAGCTGGAGGACCGTCCGTTCTTCGATCAGCTGGAAGACGATGTGGTCCGCAATGGCGGTTCTGTCTTTCCCGTGTTCCTGCATTGCTCGGAACGAGAGGCCGCACAGCGTGTCGGCAATGCCGACAGGGTCCAGCGACGCAAGACGAGTTCCGTCAAGGGCCGCTCCGAATTCCTGTCGCGCTACACCATAGCCCCGGTTCCACGGGAGAACTGCCTCGCGATCGATACGGAGATCACTGCGCCGGATCGCGCGGCCGAACAGATCATGCAGCACTTCGCCTTGCGCTAAAGCATCGGCCCGAAAAGTGGATTGCGGTTTTYGGAATGGCCGATGCAATCACAGATGGTCAGGTCATCGAACCGGATACGATATCCGGTGCGATGATCCAGCGAGCRGTAGCGTGTCCGGCACCGCGCGCACGGATGCGAGGGGCTCAGCCGTCCCGGAGCGCTCCCGTCGCGGATCAGCCCTGGTCCCGGGCGACCGTGAGACCCTCGACCCCATGCTTGTCGATCAACCCCGAAACCAAGCCGGACGAAATCGCGGTCGCCACGAAGCGCTTGATATAGTCGATCGCTGCGGCGTTCCTGGTCGGTGTTCCCACGGCTTGCTGCACGGCCATGTAGCGGCCTGGCAGGATCCGGGTTCCGGGGATCGCCTTCTGGTCCGTCACCAATCTGGGGCGCAGGCCCGCAAGGGCATCGAGTTTGCCCTCGAGGAAGACTGACGCTGCATCAGCGATGGTCTTGGTCCGGACCAGCGTCGCATGCGCGATGTTGCGGTCGAGCCAGAGCCCGTAGGCCGTCCGATCGGTGACGGCGATGCGCCGGCCCGACGCGTCCACGTCATCGATCCGTTCCAGCGACGAACCGTCCGGAACAAGGTAGCTCGCCTCGATCTCGGTATAGGCGGGGGTGAAGCTGATGAACGCGGCGCGCTGCGGCTCAGCCCCGATCAGGGCGATGTCCCATTCGTCCCGCTCGGCGGCATCGGCAATCAGGCCTGGCGATTCATAGGTGACGTAGCGCAGCTCCACTCCCAGGAGATCGGCAAATGCACGCGCCATGTCAGGCGCCACTCCAACCGGCCCGCCATCGGGAGTCCTGTCGGAGACCAGCAGGAAGTTAGACAGATTGATCGCAGCCCGCAGAACCCCGCCCGGTGCGAGAAGCTCTGTCAGGTCCTCCGGGGGCGGGCCGACATGGTCCAGCAATCGCATCTTCGCCTCCGATCCCAGCACCGAATGCTGACCAGCCATCACGACCTGAACTGCCTTGCCAGGGCTTCCGTCGCCTTGACCAGCATGGCCGCATCGACGCCGACCGCCGTGAAGAGCGTGCCGAGCTCGATGCAGCGCGCCGCGAATGCAGTGTCGGGCGTCAGGATGCCTGCGGGCTTGCCGCAAGCGCGAATGCGACCGACCGCCTTCTCGATGAGTGCGGTCACCCTGGGATGTCCGGGCTCGCCGACATGGCCAAGGCTGGCTGCGAGATCGGCCGGGCCGATGAACACGCCATCGACGCCATCGACGGCCGCGATCGCCTCGAGATTGTCGAGCGCGTCCTGGGTTTCGATCTGGACCAGGAGGCAGAGCTCCTCCCCTGCCCGCTTGCCGYAGTTCGCGACCCGTCCGAACCGCGTTGCCCTCGTCACGCCGGAGACGCCGCGAATGCCGGCTGGCGGATAACGCATCGCCGCGACCGCCGCCTTCGCCTCCTCCGCATTCTGGACATAGGGGATCAGCAAGGTCTGGGCGCCGAAATCGAGGAACCGCTTGATCAGCACCGCATCGTTGCTCGCGGGGCGGACCACTGCCGAGACCGGATAGGGAGCCACGGCCTGCAACTGGGCCAGGACCGTCAGCGGATCGCCCGGCGAATGCTCGGTGTCGAACAGCAGCCAGTCGAAGCCGGAGCCGGCGACCGCCTCGGCCGCATAGGCGCCGGGCAGGCTGCACCAGAGGCCGAGCTGATGCCGGCCCTCGCTCAGGGCGCGCTTGAACGTGTTCGTCGGCAGTTCCATGGCAACCTCAGGTGCAACCTTAGTTGAAAGAGACGCCGATGGCGCCGAGCGGGCCGTAATCGACCTGTATGACGTCTCCGGCTGCGATGTCGACTGGCCGCGTGAAGGAGCCGGCGAGGACGATCTGCCCCCTCTTCAGCCCCGCGCCGACGACATGGAGCTTGTTGACCAGCCAGGCGATGCCGGCAGCCGGGTGGCCCATGATGGCAGCCGAAACCCCGGATTCCTCGATAATGCCGTTCTTCGACAGCGTCGCGCCGACCCAGCGGATGTCGACATCCATCGGACGGACCGGTCGGCCGCCGACCACGATCGCGCCGAAAGCGGCATTATCGGCAATCGTGTCGGTGATCGCGCGCGGAACGTCAGTACGGTAATCGATGATCTCGAGCGCCGGCACGACCATTTCGGTCGCGCGCATCACGTCATAGATGCGCTTTCCCGGTCCTTCGAGATCCTCGCCCATGATGAAGGCGAGTTCGACTTCAAGCCTCGGCTTGATGAAGAGGCTCGCCTTGATCTGGGCACCGTCGTTGAAGAGCGCATCGTCAAGGATGCAGCCATAGTCCGGCTCGCTGATCTTCGAGGCCATCTGCATGGCGCGCGAGGTCAGGCCGATCTTGTGGCCCACCATTCTCGCTCCGCCCGCGATCCGCGCATCTGCCCACAGGCCCTGGATGCGATAGGCGTCCTCGAGTTCGATCGCGGGATAGGTCCTGCTGAGCTGCGGGACCGGCTTCAGCGTGCGCTCTGCCTGGAGCAACGCATCGGCCGCCTGCTGGCGTTCGGTATCGGTCAGCATCGGAACACTCCTTGGCGGCGCGGGTCGCGCGAACGGGTCACTTGATCGGCGGGCGCGGCAGCACGGTCTCGCCGGGCTCCATGACGTAGGTGTAGTCGAGCGAATACCAGGGGACCGGCACCATGGCGTCGGATGGGTGGGGTTCGTCATGGCGGATGAAGTCGCCGACAAGAGCCCTGGTGACGCCGAATTGCACATCGGAATCGATATGCGGGTCGCGTGGGTCGTAGACCTGCGAGATCAGCACCTTGAAGCCGGGTTTGACGATCAGCGCATGCAGATGCGCCGGACGATAGGGATGGCGGTCCTGCACGGCGAGCAGCCGGCCGACCACGCCGTCGGTGGGGATGGGGTAGCCCACCATCTTCACCGTCGAGAACCAGAAGCGCCCTTCGCTGTCGGTGGTGAATTTGCCGCGCAGGTTCATCTCGGCCTGCTCGGGATCCTGGTTCTCGTAGAGCCCGACGGGGGACGCATGCCAGACATCGACCTCGGCTTCGACGATCGGTGCACCGCGCTGGTCCAGGACACGTGCGGTGACGAGCAGCGGATCGCCCGGCGTGTCGGAGCGGATGATCGTGCGGCCATTTTCGACATGAGGAGCATTCAAGCGCCAGAATGGTCCCAACAGCGACTGCGACGTTTCGGTATTGCCGCCATCGCCGTTGTTGAGCAGGCAGACGAGCGACGAGACACCCAGCGAGCCCGCCATGAGCACCATCTCGTTATGGCTATCGCTGGCCAGCTTGCCGATCTCGTTGAGGATCGCGGTTGCCTCGCGGAACTCCGCTTCGCTCAGCCGCACATCACGGACAAAGGCGTGGAGATGGCTGACCAGCGAGGTCAGGATCTCGCGCTGGCGCGGGTCTTTCGTGCGCTGCATCACGGCCAGCGCATCGCGGGTCACATCCTGGTGGCTCTCGATGATCATGGCGTCCTCCCTGCGATCTCCACTCCTGTAAAATCGATTATCTGTCAATCAAGAGCCGCATGAAGAACGCCATGCGCCGGCTCCGCACACGCTGAGCGAGGCCTTCCAGCGCAGTAATTCCCGAGAACCTTCTGAAATAAGCCCATCTGTGAGATAGTTGCACCACATCTGGAGAAGCAGCCCATCTACTCGCGGCGTATCGATCGCCGCCCGGTTGACGTAGATAATCGATTATCATACCACCTCGACTCTCGCGCCGACGGGTTCAAGGGAGGGACGATGAACATCGCTGTCGACGACCTGCCCCCCGCCGAGTTTTCGTCGAAAGGCACTCCAGCGACGGCAAAGAACACCAAGGCGTCGCTTCTGGTGAATCGCCTCCGCGAGGCGATCCTGTCCGGGGAACTGGCGCCCGGCACCAAGATCAATCTCGATACCGTCCGTCGGCAGCTCGACGTCTCGCTCAGTCCCCTTCGCGAAGCGCTTGCCCGCCTGATTGCGGTGGGGCTTGTCGAACTGCACGACAACCGCGGATACACTGTCGCGCCGGTCTCGCTGTCCAACCTTGCCGAGATCACGAAACTGCGCGTCGAGTTCGAGAGCCTGGCGCTCTCCTCAGCCATCGCGAAAGGCGACCTGGCCTGGGAAAGCGACGTGATGCGCGCCCTTCACCGTCTCAACCGGATAGAGCGGATCGCCAGTGAGCCGGCAACACTGGAAGCCTGGGAGCACGCGCATCGCGACTTCCACATGATGCTCCTCGCCGGTTGCGGGATGCCGCTGCTGCTGAACGCCTGCGTCATGCTGCACAACCTGAACGACCGTTATCGACGGATCTTCCTGGTGGCCCAAGGCGGGGACCGCAACGTCGCCGCCGAGCATAGCGAGATCGCCCAGGGCGCGGTCGCCCGCGACGCCGACTATGCCTGCGCCAAGCTGCGCGAGCATATCCAGCGCACCGGGTCCAACCTCCACACCCGCCTTGCCGGCCAGTTGCAGCCCTGAAGCGATGGAGCGTCCCGTGTCATCGCCATCAGGTCAGCCGCCTCTTGGAATCGCGCATTTCACGACGATCGATGTGCCGCCGCTCGACTTCGTCGCACTCGCGGCGAAAGTCGGTTTCTCCGCGGTAGGGCTTCGGCTGAATCCGGCCTTTCCTGGCGCGCCCTTCTACGAGATCCGCCCCGGCAGTGCTCAGATGCGGTCGATACGGTCCCTGCTGACCCAGACCGGCCTGCGCGTCTACGATATCGAATTCGTCGTCATCGACGCGAATTTCGCAGCGGACGCGCTGATCCCGATGCTGGAAAGCGCGGCGGAACTCGGTGCCAGGCGCCTGAGCGTCTGCGGCGACGATCCCGACCATAGACGGCTCGTCGCCAGCTTCGCCTCTCTGTGCGACGTCGCGGCACGCTTCGGCATGGGCGTCGACATCGAGAACATGCCATGGCGCCGTGTCGCCAGCATTCACGACGCCGCAGCGATCGTAGGGGAGGCCGACAAGGCAAATGGCGGGGTCCTGGTCGATGCCCTTCATCTTTCGCGAGGCGGCGGTCTTCCGATCGACCTGAGAACGATCCCGTCGCATTTCATCAGGAGCGCGCAGCTCTGCGACGCGGTGGCCGAACGCCCGACGACATTCGACGAGATCATCAGGGAGGCGCGCGCGGGACGCAGGCTTCCAGGCGAGGCCTCCCTGCCCTTGCAGGACCTCCTGGCGGAACTGCCGGCCGACGTGACGCTCTCTGTCGAGGTGCCCAATCAAGGGCTGCCGGCGGCAGAGCACGCGAAGGCGGTGTTCGAGGCGGCACGGCAGGTGATCGCTGCGCACGCACTCGCCACACCGACTTCGAGGACACCGCTTACGGAGGTGGCTACGGGGCGCTCTTCAGTGGCCCAAGCAGGACGGCGAGCGAACTGAGCACGATCAGATAGCGCCCCGGGGAATGTCAGCCCTCGAAGGGCTCGACGGTCAAACGCCGCCCCAGCATGAATGCGTCGCCGACCAGCGCCAGCGGCGCGAGGTCGACATCGCTGCGGCCTTCCGCGATCAGCGCTTCGAAGCGGCGATAAATCTCCGCATATTCCCGCTCCGGCTCGTCGACMAATATGCGGCCGTCATGGCTCAGCGTCCTGCCGCCCGAGGAGAGCATGATAAGGCCGGCCTCAGTCTCGACATGGATGTCCCAGCTCTGTTCGCCCTCCTGGCGGAAGTCGAATTCTGCGTGGATCGGCAGCCCCGAACCATCCGCGAGATCGAGCGCGGCGGCGATCGGCGCCTGGCGGTTTGCCGGGACGGATAGCGAGGCGCCGGTCACGAAGACCGGCTCGGGCAGAATGGTGGTCAGAATCGAGAGGGCGTTGATGCCGGGGTCGAAGACGCCGAGCCCGCCGGGCTCGAAGATCCAGTCCTGCCCGGGATGCCAGACGCGCACATCCTCCTTCCAGATGATCTCGACCGAGCGCGGCCGGTGCTGCGCGAGAAGGGCGCGCGCCGGCGCGACAGCGGGCGCAAAACGCGAATGCCAGGTGGTGAACAGCGTCCGGCCGCTCCGTTCCGCCTTTGCGACGAGAGGGCCGAGTTCGCTGACGCTGGCACCCGGCGGCTTTTCAAGCAGGACGTGCATTCCGGCTTCKAGCGCCTCTGCCGCCAGCGCATGCCGGCCTTGAGGCGGTGTGCAAAGGGCAACGGCATCGAGATCGATATCCGAGGCCAGCATCGCGCTGAGCGAGGTGAAGACGGGCAAGCCAGGCAGCGTGCCTTCCCGGCTCGCCGCCGCGACCAGCTCGAAACCGGGCGTGGCCGCAATCGCGCCGAGATGCTGGCTGTGCGCGATCTTGCCGAGCCCGACGAGTCCGAGGCGGATCCTCGACATCCCGCCCGCCTCAGCTGTGCGCGACGGTTTGCGCAGTCACGCGCGCGCCGTCGGGCCGGAACAGATGCGCCAGTGCGATATCGACATGCAGCGGCACCCGCTCGCCGGGCTTCGGCTTCTGCTGTCCCTCGACCTGAACGGTGATCGGCTGGCCGTCGGAGAGGACGCCGTAGATCAGCGAGGAGCCCCCGAGCTGCTCCACGAGCTGGACCTTCGCCTCGCCGATCCGCGTGCCGGCGCCGCCGAGCCGCAGGTGCTCGGGCCGCAGGCCCAGGCTGCAATCGGCGCCGTCCT
The DNA here is from genome assembly GCF_056396265.1 of Allobosea sp. 05T422_2. Taxonomy (NCBI): domain Bacteria; kingdom Pseudomonadati; phylum Pseudomonadota; class Alphaproteobacteria; order Hyphomicrobiales; family Alloboseaceae; genus Allobosea; species Allobosea sp. 05T422_2. The sequence goes on from NZ_JBFTLD010000103.1 coordinate 34,437, forward strand.
GGCCAGCCAGATGCGGCAGGGGCAACACGGTCTCGGCCAGGGCCACCCGCGCTTCTCCTCCTGTCGCCGGCAGCATCCTGGCCTGCAGGAGGTTCATCTTCGGGCTGCCGATGAAACCCGCGACGAAGCGGTTGACGGGGTTGTTGTAGAGCTCCAGCGGCGAGCCGATCTGCTCGACCTTTCCGGCGCGCAGAACCACGATCTTGTCGGCCATCGTCATGGCTTCGACCTGGTCATGCGTGACATAGATCATCGTGTTGCCGAGCTGCTGGTGCAGCTTGGCGATTTCCACGCGCATCTGCACGCGCAGCTCCGCGTCGAGATTGGAGAGCGGCTCGTCGAACAGGAAGATCTTGGGTTCGCGCACGATGGCGCGGCCGATGGCGACGCGCTGGCGCTGCCCGCCCGAGAGCTCCTTGGGCTTGCGGTCGAGCAAGTGATCCAGTTGCAGGATCGCCGCGGCACGGGCCACGCGCATATCGATCTCGGCCTTGGTCATCCGCGCCGTCTCGAGCGCGAAGGCCATGTTCTTGTAGACATTCATATGCGGGTAGAGCGCATAGGACTGGAACACCATCGCGATGCCCCGTTGCGCCGCCGGCACCTCGTTMATCACCGCGTCGTCGATGCGCAAGGTGCCGTCGCTGATATCCTCGAGCCCGGCGATCATCCGCAGCAAGGTGGATTTCCCGCAGCCAGACGGACCGACGAAGACCACGAACTCGCCGTTGGTCACGGACAGGTTCACATCCTGGATCACCGGGTGATCGCCGAAGCGCTTATGGACATGCTCCAAGGTCAGCCAACTCATCGTTCCCTCCTTGCGGCCTTATCGTTCTTGTCGTTGCGGGCAGGCAGGCCGCCTGCCCTGCTTGGGCGCGCTCAGGCAGCGAGTGCCGTCGAACGGATGCCGACCGGCATGGCCGAACCATGGGCCGCGATCAGGTCGTCGACCATGGCGCGGATCTCGCGCAGCGAGAGGACACTCGCGGCATGGCGGTCCAGCACCGCGGCGCGGTAGACCGCGTCCCGGTCGCCTTCCAGGGCAGCGCGCACGGTGAGGTCCTGGACGAAGACATGCGGCGCGCAATGGGCGGCGAGCTCCGGCGGCAGCGTGCCGGCATGGCAGGCTCGCAGGCCGTTGCGGTCGACGATCACGGGCACCTCGACACAGCAATCCTGCGGCAGGTTCTCGATCAGCCCGGTGTTGCGGACATTTCCGTAGATGAGCTGGGGCTCGTTCGTGACCATGCCGTTGATGATCGATGCGCCGTATTCGTCGCTGCGCTCGAGCGAGAAGCTCTCGCCGGCCAGCAGCTTTTGCCGCGTGTCGGCATAGCGTCGCAGGTTGCGCTCGCTGCGGCGAATATACTCGTCGACCGGCACGTCGAATTCCGCGATCTGGTCCTCGCGGCRCAGGAAATAGGGCGTGTATTCGGCCGTATGCTCGCTGGATTCGCTGACAAAGCGGCCGAGATGCTCCAGCAGGGCGAAACGGATCTTGTCCTTCGCAAAGATCTCCGGATTGCGGGCGGCACGCCGCAGCTGCGGATAGGCATCCTTGCCGTCGATTTCGAGCCGCAGGAACCAGGTCATGTGGTTGATGCCGGCGCAGTCATAGCTCAAGCGGGAGCGATCGACCCCGAGATAGGAAGCAAGGTCGCGCGCCGTGTGCTGGACGTTGTGGCACAACCCGACCACCTGCTGCTCTGGGAAGGCCCTGTAGACCGCCCAGGTCAGAATGCTCATCGGGTTGGTGTAGTTCATCAGCAGGGCATTGGGGCAGACCGCCCGCATGTCMCCGACCAGGTCGACCATGAAGGGAATGGTCCGCAACCCGCGGAAGATGCCGCCGATACCGACGGTATCCGCGATGGTCTGCTTCAGGCCGTAGCGGCTCGGGATCTCGAAATCGAGCAGCGTCGCCTCGTGCATGCCGATCTGCACCATGTTGATCACGAAATCCGCGCCCTCCAGGCAGCGCCGGCGGTCGGCATGCTCGGTCACGGTCGCCCCGGCATCGAACTGGCCGGACGTCCAGCGCGCCATCATTCCCGCCGTTTCGAGGCGCTCGGCATCGATGTCGTACAATGCGATCTCGCATTGCTTCAGCGCGGGAAGACTGAGGATGTCGGTKAGCAGGTTCTTGACGAAGACGACGCTGCCGGCGCCGATCATGGCGATCTTGGTCATGTCATGGTCTCTCTTGGGTAGAGGTCGGGAAAGGGCTCACTTGAGGCCTGTGCTGGCAATCCCCTGAACCAGATAGCGCTGGAAGATCAGGAAGATGAGCAGCATCGGCAGGAGGGAGATCAGGGCCAGCGCCATGACGCCGCCCCAGTCCGGATTGGCCTCGCCGCGCAGCAGGTTCAGGCCCAGCGGCAGGGTGAAGAGTTCCTGGTCGGTCAGGACGACCAGCGGCCAGGCGAAGTCGTTCCAGCGCCACATGAAGGTGAAGATCACCAGCACGGCGATGATCGGCTTCGAGAGCGGCAGCACGATGCGCAGGAAGATCCGCATCTCGCTGGCGCCGTCGAGCCGGGCGGCCTCGATCAGCTCATCGGGAATGCTGACCATGAACTGGCGCACCATGAAGACACCGAAAGCTTCGGCCGCGCGCGGCAGGATGACGCCCCAGGGCGAATTCAGCAGCCCCAGCCAGGAGGTCACGAGGAATTCCGGCACCAGGATCACCTGGATCGGGATCATCAGCGCGCCCAGGATCGYGAAGAACAGGATGTCGCGCCCGGGGAAGCGGAACTTGGCGAAGACGTAGCCGCAGAGCAGGTTCGCGGACACGGTGATCAGCACGGCGATCACGGCGATGAAGGTCGAATTCATCACCCAGGTCAGGAAGGGATGGCGCTGCGCGATATTCCTGAAATTCTCCAGCGTCAGCACCTGCGGGATCAGGCTCACCAGCGGCTGGAAGACCTCGGAACGAGGCCGGATCGCGGTCGCGAGCATCCAGTAGAGCGGAAAGATCATCGCCAGCGCGCCGAGCACGACAGCGATCCAGATCAGCACGTTGCCGGTTCGGCGGGTGCCGGGGCGCCTGGCGCCAGCCTCGAAGGTGACGCCGCTCATAGCACGTTCTCCGATTGGCGGCTGACCCGCCACTGAATGATCGTGAAGCCGAGCACGATGGCGTAGAGCACGACGCCGATCGCGCTGGCATAGCCCATCTCCGATGTCATGAAGGCGGACTGGTAGATGTATTGCACCAGCATCGTCGTCGAGAATCCCGGGCCACCGCCGGTCATCACGTAGATCAGGTCGAAGACCTGGAAGGAGTGGATCACGCTGAGGATCAGCAACAGGAAGGTGGCGGGCCGCAGGAGGGGCAGCGTGATCTTCCAGAACTGGCGAGAGGGCGACGCGCCATCCATGGTCGCGGCTTCGTAATAGAGCGTCGGGATCGACTGCAGCGCGGCGAGATACACCACCATGCAGAAGCCGACCCTGACCCAGAATGTCGCAATCACCAGCGACGGCAGCGCCCAGGCCGGCGAGGAGAGCCATGGGATCCGGTCGCCGCCGAGGCGCACGATCAGGGAGTTGATGACGCCGTAATGCTCGTTGAACATCCAGGCGGCGATGATGCCGGTGGCGACGGCCGAAACCACGACCGGAAGGAAATAGACGCTGCGCAGGAAGACCCGCCCCGGCATCCGTCGGTTCAGCGCCACGGCCAGGAGCAGCCCGCCTGCCATGGTGGTGGGCACCGAAGCCACGGCATAGACCGCCGTATTCAACAGCGCGTGCCAGAACTGCGTGTCGGCCACCAGCCTGCGATAATTGGCCAGGCCGGCATAGGTGACGTCGCCGATCAGGCTCCAGTCATGGAAGCTGATATAGAAGGCATAGAGCAGCGGAAAGAAACTGAAGGCGCTGAACAGAAGCAGGTTGGGCGTGATCAGGAGATAGGGCAGCATCCAGGGCCGCCGGAAGGAGCGGCGCCCCCGCGCCCCGGTAACGGGGGGCGCGGTGCTGGTCATGACGACGCTGTCGGACATGGATCACCTCGCAGACGGGACGGCAGGCCGCACCGCCGTCAGCTCTTGAGGACGCTGCGGATGGTGCCTTCCACGTTCTCGGCCGTGTCCTTTGGCGACTGGCCGGAGGTGAAGGCGAGGTCGAGCTGCTCGCCGAGCTTCGTATTGATGCGGCTGAAATCCGGCAGCGTCACCGTCGCGGCCAGATGGTCCGGGATCGTCCGCGACTGCTCGACGAAGACCTGCATCGCGTCGGGACGAAGCGGGTAGTCCAGCTTCGTTTCCATGAGGCTGCGCCGAACCGGCAGGAAGCCGGCGGCGATGCAGAAGTCGCGCATATTGGCCTCGTTGGTGGCATAGCGCAGGAAGTCGATGGCGACATCCCGGTTCTTGCTGTCGCGCGTCACGGCCAGACAATTGCCGCCGAGATCGGAGGCCATGCTGACGCTGCGCGGCATATAGGTCACCTGCCACTMCGCCTGTTTCATCGCGTCCTGCAGGAACGGGATCTGCCAGTCGCCATGCACCAGCATGCCGATCGTCCCGTTGGCGAAGAGGTTCTGCGTCTGCTCGTTGGTCTTGATCGAGGTCGTGGGCGGGACGAGCTTGTCGGTGAACCAGGACTGGGCCCAGGCGATCGCCTCGAGACCCTCCTTCGACGAGAGCTGCGGCTGGAGCAGCTGCTCGTCGAGCAATTTGCCGCCATTCTGGTAGAGGAAGGGCAGAAAGCGATAGGCGGCGGTGTTCTGCCAGGCGCAGGCGAAGCCGAATGGCGCTCCGGCCTTGTCCTTCAGCATCCGGGCGATCCGGATGAACTCCTCCCAGCGCCAGCTGTCCTCGAGCCGCCGCGGCAGCTCGATTCCGGCCCGCCGGAACATCTCCATGTTGCAATAGACCGCGAGCGTGTCGGTGTGGTGGGGAATGGCGAAGGCCTTGTCGCGATAGGTGACGGCCTTCCACAATGCGGGGGCGAATTGCGCTGCCAGGCCGCCGTCGAGATGCCCGCTCAGATCGACGATTGCGCCTGCTTTCGCATAGCGGCCGACCTGCTGGTACTGGATGCGGACCAGATCGGGGGCCTGCCGGCCGGCGAGGCGCGTATCGACCTGCTGATAGAGCTGGCCGGAGGATCCGCTGAGCTCCAGCCGGATCGAGACATGCGGGTTTTGCGCGGTGTAGCCCGCGATCAGCCGGCGGAAAGCGTCCTCCTCCGCCCGGTTGCCCCAGACCGCGAAATTGAGGCTCACCGGCGCCTGGGCCCGCGCCGCCCTCCCCGACCCGACCGAGAGAGCGAGCCCGGCGCCCAGAATATGCCGCCGAGAGAAAACCGTGCCTGTTCCGTTGAGGTTCGTCATCCCTGTTTCCTTCCCTGGATCATCACCGCTTTYCGCGGCTTGGTTTTTTGGTGTTGTTGGTCACGGGCTCTAGGCTGGCAGGCCACCACCCTTCAGGCCGCCGCAGGATTCCCGGATCACGAGCTGGACCGGAAGCTGCGTGTACCGAACGGGGCTTTCCCCGCCCTCGAGCTGGTCGATGAGGCTCGTCGCCGCCTGCTGGCCGAGCTCGAGCCGGCGGTGTTCCACCGTCGTTAGCGCCGGAACCGTGAAAGCCGCGAGCGCGATGCCGTCGAAGCCGACCACGGCCATGTCCTCGGGCACGCGCAGGCCGTGACGACGCAAGCCGTGCAGCACGCCGATCGCCATCTGGTCGTTGAACACGAAAAGCGCTTCGGGCCGCGGCTGCGGCAAGGCGAGCAAGAGCTCCACCGCCTTCACGCCTCCTTCCGGACTGTTCGCGACCTCGATTTCCCAATCCGGACGCGGCGGCAGACCGGCTTCGAGGAGCGCCCGACGATAGCCGTGCACACGCTCCCGCTCGCGCAGGGGATGCCGCTGCTGGCCCGAGATATGGCCGATCCGCCGATAGC
>NZ_JBFTLD010000104.1:0-20638 GCF_056396265.1 Allobosea sp. 05T422_2
CCTCCAGCTCGCGGGCCCGATCGAACCAGCGCTTCATCGGCCCCTTCGACGTCAGGAACTGCTCTTGATGCGACAGCAGCGGAATCTTGCGCCAGGCCATCACCGGCCGCCGCTTCTCCGCGAGAATCTTGAGCAACAGAGCCGTCCCGATTTTGCCGGTATCGAAGACGTCATGCGGCTGCGTACGATGCCCGACGATCGCCGTGCAATTGGCCATGATCTTGCGCGTGATGTTGGCGTGGTGATCGAGGCCAAGCAGGATCGGGACCTCGGATCCGAGGATCGAACGGCAGAGCTCGGCCTGCTCGCCTTCGACATCGTCGATATCCTCGGCAGCAGCGGCGCCGTGGAGTTGCAGGACGAGCCCGTCGATCGGGCCGACAGCCGCGAGCCCGGTCCGGATCTTGTCCTGGAAGAAGTCGAACGCCGCGCGCGTGATCCGGCCGCCGGCGACGCTCCAGGCCCTGATGATCGGGATCGTCTCGACCGCAAGGCCGGATTCAGCCACCGCTGCATAGTGACCGCCGATCTGCCCGATCTCGCCAAACTGACGCGCGATCTCGGCCCCCTCATACAGGCCGAATGCCTCGAAATCCGCGAGCGTGGTCGGTACAGGATTGAAGTCGTTCGTTTCCTGCACAATGTGAATCAAGGCCAGGCGCACAGAATTCCTCCCGGAAAACGACGGTTCGCCAGCCGCAACGGCAAGGCGATCTCAATGGGTCGCACACCTCGTTATTGAGCGCTCACGCCGGTTGAACCTGTCGCAATGCGCGAAAACATGGGAAAAACGTACTGACGGCGCTATTTCGGGTCAAGGATTCTCTGTTTCGCAAGAAGAAACCGCTCCGATCTTCACAGGACCGGCAAACCTGTATTCCCGACCTCGCCTGGCTCACGAGACAGCGCTTCTCGGCGCGGCCAATAGCGGCACGAGACGCCGTGACCTGCCGCGACTTCGTGCCACTCCGCAGTGTTGCTGCTCGCGTGATCGTCGCCGTGGACACAGCCCCCGCCATCGCCTTCGAGAAAGCGCAGATCCGGCGGCGGCCGCTGGAGCCGTTCGCGCTGGCGGACGGGATCGGGCACCGGCACTGCATCCAGCAATACGCGCGTATAGGGGTGGGCGGGGCTGTCATAGACTTGAGCCGCGCTGCCCATTTCGACGACCCGGCCGCGATACATGACCGCTACGTGATGGGCGACTTCGCGAACGATCGCGAGATCATGCGCGATGAACAGATAGGACAGGCCGAGCTTCGCCTGAAGTGACTGCAACAGGTCCACGATCTGCGCCTGGGTGCGGACGTCGAGCGCCGAGACCGGCTCGTCGCAGACGATGAAATCCGGGCTGACCGCCAGGGCCCGGGCGATGACGACGCGCTGGCGCTGCCCGCCGGAAAATTCGTGCGGGTAGCGCTGCATCATGCCCGGGTCGAGGCTGACCAGGTCCAGAAGCTCAGCGACACGGTCCTGCAGCCGGGCAGGAGGCACCGAGCGATGCACCTGGAGCGGCTCGCGCAGGATCTGTCCGATCGTCATGCGCGGGTGCAAGCTCGAATACGGATTCTGCAGCACGAACTGCATATGGCGCCGCATCTGCCGCAATCGTGCGGCCAGCATCGTGGTCAATTCCTCGCCGAGCAGTTTCACCGAGCCCGAATATGTCTTCTGCAGCTGCAGGATCGCCCGGCCGGTCGTGGTCTTGCCCGACCCGGACTGGCCGACGAGCCCGAGCGTCTGGCCGGGTCCGATATCGAAGGAGACACGATCGACCGCCTTCAGCGCCTTGCCGTCGCCCCTGCCGGGAAAGCGCACCGACAGATCGCGGACCTGAAGCAGTGGCCGCGGCAGCGCCTCGGCGAGTGCGGCGGGATCATGAGCGGTCATCGCGTCGGCCCGGTGCTCTGGAGACGCGGCACGGCATCGAGMAGGGCGCGCGTATAGGCGTGCTGCGGCGCGGCGAAGACCCTCTCGATCGCTCCGGCTTCGACGATCTCGCCGCGGTACATCACATTGACCCGGTCGACCATGCCGGCCACGACGCCGAAATCATGGGTGATCAGCATCAACGCCATGCCGCGCTCCTCCTTCAGCCGCAGGAGCAAGCGCAGGATCTGCGCTTGCACGGTGACGTCGAGCGCCGTCGTCGGCTCATCGGCGATCAGCAGGTCCGGCTCGCAGGAGATGGCCATCGCGATCATGACGCGCTGGCGCATCCCGCCTGAGAACTGGTGCGGATGATCGTCCAGGCGCCGCGCCGCATCAGGTATCCCGACCTGATCGAGCAGTTCGATGCAGCGTTCGCGTGCCGCCTTGCCGGACAGCCCGGTGTGGTGGCGCAGCATGTCGGTCATTTGCGCGGCAATGCTCAGCACCGGATTGAGCGACGTCATCGGATCCTGGAAGACCATGGCGATGCGCCGCCCACGCAGAGCCCGCATATCGACTTCGCTCTTCGCCAGGATGTCCTGCCCCAGGAAGCTGACCTCGCCGCCAAGCGCGACAGAGGTGCCTTCGGGGGTGAGCCGCATCAGCGCCTTGGCCGTGACGCTCTTGCCGCAGCCGGATTCGCCGACGAAACCGACCGCTTCATCGGCAGCGATATCGAAGGAGATGCCGCGTACGGCCTGGATGACCTCCCGGCGCGTCGTGACGCTGGCGGTCAGGTTGCGGACGCTGAGGAGAGGGCCGGTGCGGATCATCGCACGCTCCCGACATCGAGCACGTCGCGCAGGCCATTGGCCAGGACGATAAAGGTCAGCGTCGCGAACACGATCGCGGCGGCGGGGCCGATCACGGTCAGCGGTGCCAGCTCCATGAATTGCCGCGCTTCGGACAGCATGCCACCCCAGTTCGGGTCTGGCGGCGGCGGCCCGAGCCCGAGGAAGGACAGGGCCGTGACCGTGAAGATCGTCTGAGACAGGGTCAGGCTGGTCGCGACAAGGATCGGCGAGACGACGAGCGGCAGGATATGGCGGAGAACCAGCCGCAATTCGCTCATGCCGATGCTGCGCGCCGCTTCGACATGGTCCCATTGCTTCACGCTGAGCACGGGCGCGCGCACCACTCTGGCCATTGCCGGCGTGTACACGATGGCGATGGTGAGGATCAGATTGGGAATGGTCGGTCCAAGCGCCGCAACGACCGCAATCGCGAGAAGGAGCACCGGGAAGGCGAAAACCACATCCAGGACGCGCATGATCACGTCATCGACCAGGCCGCCCAGATAGCCGGAGAGCAACCCGAGGACGAGACCTCCGACGAGGGCGATAAAGACGGCCGTGATCGTGATCAGCAGGGTCGTGCGGCCACCGACGATCAGCCGGCTGAGGACATCGCGACCGATCGAGTCCGTACCGAGCCAGTGGCGCGCACTGGCTCCGGCAAGAGAGTCGGGCGAGGTCGCGGACGGATCGAACGGCACGAGGAAGGGCGCGAAGATCGTGACGATCAACATCGTGGCCAGCATTGCCAGCCCGATCCCCAGCAGCAGGCCGCCTTGCGTGATCCGCAGCGCCTTGGGAGCGCACGCGCCAAGAGCCCGCTCCTGAACTCCCTCCTGCGACACGGCCCTCACAGCTTCACCCGCGCATCGACCCGTGCATAGGCGATGTCGATCATCGTATTCACCACGACCACGATCGCCGACGCCGTCAGGACGATGGCCTGGATCACCGGATAGTCGCGGCTATTGATGGAATCGAAGAGATATTGGCCCATTCCGGGAATGGCGAAGATGGTCTCGACCAGGATGCTGCCGCCAAGCAKGGCTGCGATCTTGAGACCGGTTGCGGTGATGACCGGCGTCAAGGCGTTGCGGACGAGGTAGTCGCGGAGGATCCTGCCCGGAGGCAGCCCTTTCGCGCGAGCGACCATGACGAAATCCTGGTTGGCCACCTCGAGGACGGCAGCGCGGGTGTTCTCGGAAATCGTGACCGAGACCGCCAGGGCCAGGGCGAGCGCCGGCAACAGCAGGCTACCGATATTGGCGAGCGGATCCTCGAGAAACGGCGTGTAGCCGAAGATCGAGATCTGCGGGAAATAGAGGCCGAAGAGCAGCACGATCAGCGTCGCGACCACATAATTCGGCACGGCCAGCATAACGCCATTGTAGAGCCGCACGATCCAGTCGATCGCGCCACGCATCCGCGCCGCTGCCAGCCCGGTCGCTACCCCCATCAGCATCGAGATGATCGCGGCAACCAGCGTCAGTTGGAAGGTCACCGCAAGCCGATTGAGCAATTCCGGCCGAACCGGCTGGCGCGTCACGAAGGACGTGCCGAGATCACCGAGGAGGGCATGCCCGAGCCAGACCCCATATTGCGCCAGCAGTGGTCGATCGAGCCCGAGCTCCTGCCGGATCGCCGCCAGAACCTCCGGTGCGACGCTCTGTGAGCCCGCTGCGGCAATGGCAAAATCGCCCGGCAAAGCCCGCATCATCGCGAAGGCAATGAAGGAGACCGCCAGCAGGATGACCAGCATCCAGGCGAGGCGGCCGAGGACAAAGCGCGTCATCGGCCGGCGCCCAATGTGCCGAGAGCGAACGGGGGAGTTATTTTTTCAGCCATGCCGTGCGCACGAAGGAGCGGATATTCGCAGCGATCGGAACGTAATCCTTGACGTAGTTCCACCAGATCTCCCAGCGGAGCGGGTACTGGTAGACTTGGATGATGTAGGCTTGGTCGGCGATATGGCGCTGGATCGCCATGTTCTTGGCCGCACGCAGGCCGAGGTCGAGTTCGGCGCGGGCTTCCAGGATCATTCTGTCGAGTGCGGCATCGTTCGATCCGGTGCCCTTGCCGGTAGCGCTGTCCGACTTGATGTATTGAAGGGTGGCGTCCGAGTCCGGCGTCCAGGACAGGGCGACCGAGAGCAGCGTCGGCCACGTACCGGTGTTCCACATGGTCAAGAGCGGTGCCGTCTCCATCGGCGTCAGTTTGACCGTGATTCCCGCCACCTGCCATTGCTGCTGCAGGATCTGCGCACAGGCGACGTCGAGCGGGTTGGCTGCGACGATGATGTAATTGCCGAGATCGATGCCCTCGGGATAACCGGCCTCGGCCAGCAGAACCTTCGCCGCTGCCGGATCATGCTTGTAGTAGGGCAGTTCCCCGGTGCCATCATAGCCGCCGACCTGGCTTTCCGGGATCATCGCGCCGATCTTGCCCGAACCGCCCAGGATCGTGTCGAGGCAGGCCTTGCGATCGGTCGCGAGGCTAAGCGCGCGGCGCACCCTGACATCGTTCAGGGGCTTGGCCTTCATGTTCAGCCAGATCGGGAAGGTCCGCGAGGTCTGACCGGGAGCGGACACGAGGTTGGGCGAGGTGCGCGCAATCGCAGCCGCGACTTTCGGGTCCTTCAGCCAGGTCATGTCGATCGCGCGCGACCGCAGCGCCGAGGTCAGCGTGGCCTGGTCCTTGTAGAACTTGAACACCACCCTGGAGAGATGCGGCTGCCCCTTCTCATAATAGCCCGCATGCGCGGTCAGCGAGAATTGCAGATTCGGCTGATAGGCCTCGAACACGAAGGGGCCGGTTCCGACGGGCTGGGTGTTGAGGTTCTCGACCCCGGCCGGGACGATCGCACCATTGGGGCTGGTCGCCAGATTGCTCAGGAAGGCCGCATCGGTCGCGTTCAGCTGGAATTTGACAGTGTAGGGGTCGATGACCGTAACCGCATCGACGCTGGAATAGAACGCCCGCAGGCGGCTGCCGGAAGCCGGGCTCAGGATACGATCGAAGGTGTGCTTCACATCATTGGCCGTGAAATCCTGGCCATTGTGGAATTTCACGCCCTGCCGCAGGCGGAAGACATAGGTCTTGGGATCGGGTTGATCGTAGCTCAGCGCGAGGTCGGGCTCGATCTTCATCTGCGCGGACCAGCGCAGCAGCCCCGTATAGATCAGGCTGGTGAAATCATAGGAGGAGAACGCCGTAAGCGTGACCGGATCCAGCCCGATCGGGTCGGCATCGGCGCCGATCGTCAGTGTTCCACCGGAAACCGGCGTCTCGGCCGCAGCATCGCCAACCATGATCGCGGGCGAAAGCGCCATGGCACTGCTGGCGAGCACAAGCCGCAGCAGGCTGCGGCGCGATAGCTCCTCTGCCATCTCCGGCTCGGGGGCGATCATCGGGAATGACGGAGGCTTCACGAACGATCCTTCCACATATGATCACAGGGCATGATCTCGGCCTGAAGCCTACAAGACGCTGATCTCCCATCAGCACCCGCCGCATGAAGCGAGACGCCTGTCGCCCTCGCCGATTCCCGCCCGCAGATCATCCCTCTCTCCGACGGAGGCTAGGAGTCGCCAGAATTCGCGTCAAGGATTCCTGGTTTCGCAACAAGAAACACGGTTTCCAAGTAGGGCCTCTCAGAAGAACGTTCTGACGGCCCCGCGCACGCCGTAATCGTCGTCGACCAGCATCAGCAGAGCCCATTTGTCGAAGGTCGTACAGGGATGACCGATGCCGAAGCCGACCATGTCTCCAACCTGGAGCGGGCTGTCCTCCGGCGTACCGAGATGGCAGTGCTGGTCGTTGAGTGCGAGAACCGTGTGCCCTGCCGGCATCGGCTCGGGATTGCTCATGCCCTGCCGGAACCAGCGCAGGGGAACGGGCATGCCTGCGTCGTAGCTGATGTCGCGCTTGCCGACGGTGAGCAGGCTACGACCTCGCTCGGGCCGCGATTGGACATAGGCCCAGACCTCAAGCGCCGGCTCGAGTCCGCCCGCCGGCAGGGTCAGGCTTGTTTCCATGACGATGCGCCGGAATGCACTGGCATAGGCTGTTGAATCGTGCGTCAGGTAACAACCCGAGCGCAGGACCTTCACGATGGATCGCGCAAAGGACGCCGCGTTCAGCTTTTCTCCGACGCGATCGAAAAGGGCGGTTCCGCCGGCACTCAGCACCATGGGATCGGGGCCGAGCAAACCCTCCGCTTCGGCGGCCAACGCCACGTCGATCATGTCGTCGAGGAGGCGGTCGGCACCTGCGGTGACACTATGTAACCCTTCGAAACACTCGAACCCGGCAAGTTGCAGCCCAGCCGCCCCACTGATGGCACGGGCGATCGCCATCGCCTCGGCCCGGCTGCGCGCACCCGTTCGGCCGCCCATGAAACCGATCTCGACGAGGATGCGCAGCGGATTGCCCGATGGCGGCGGCGCGCGCCGGGCGGCCTCCGCCAGCAATGCGACACCTTCGACGCTGTCGGCCAGGCAATACAACGCAAAGCCCTCATCCATCACGGCATCGAGGCAGGCGGTGATCTCCTGGCGTCCGACAGGCTGATTGGCGAGGATCACGCGTCTGACACCGAATTGGCGGCACACCTGAAGCTGCTGGATCGTCGCCACGGTAATGGCCCAGGCGCCGTCGGCGATCTGCAGGTCGAAGAGCTGCGGCGCCATGGTCGTCTTGCCATGGGGCGCGATCACCAGACCGTTCTCTGCGGTGAACGCGCTCATCCAGACGCTGTTTCGCCTCAGCACGCTCTCGCGGATCACCGCAATCGGGAGCGGCAAGTCGCCGGCCAGAACATTCCAGCCTTGCGTCCCGATATCGCCCAGTCGCAGGCCCGATATGCCTGGCGGCAGCCCCTTGCTCAGCCCATCGAGGCGTTGATCGTCGATATCGGCGAGTGACAGACGCGGCAGCGCGCCACCGGGGGCGATCAGAGCCATGGGTTCGGGTCCAGCGGCGAGAATGGGCGGCGGATCTTGGTGTAGGCGATCTTGCTGGCGTCCGGTGGGTATGGGCCGCCGCTGTCGAGATAGAGAACGCTGGCCGCGATCGGCGCAAAGGCCGCATGGAAATGGTTCGAGGATTTGACGACCACGACCCGCTTTGCAGCCAGATCAATGCCGAGATTGGTGAAGACCGGAGGGCTGAAGGTCTGAGCGCGGGTCGATGCGAGGACGATATCGAGAGCGCCGATGCGGATCGCCGCAGCCGGCCCGAGCGAAACCCAGCTCTGCGCAAAGGGCACCACAAGCTCGGACGTCGTGCCTGTCACCAGCACCGTGGCATCGATCGGCCGGCCCGACGACGGCGCAGCCTTGCCAGCGAAGCGCAGGGAAATCTCGGCTCCAACCCCGGCGGCGCGGCACAGGCTCACGGCGACGGGGTCCCAGAGCGCCCCGATCGCGGCCGGCACCTCCGGCCGTCTGAGCAGCGCCTCGACCATCACGGAGGAATCGCCGGCGACGCCGCCGCCGGGATTGTCCCAGCGATCGGCGAGGATGACGGGACGGCCATCCTGCGCCAGTGCCAGCGCCGCCTCGATACCCTCATCAGGCTTGTAGTGCTTCGGCGCCGCACCGCTGGGACCCCAGCGCAGGATTTCCAGCCCAAGCGTCTTGGCGAGCGCTGCCGCCTTGCCCGCATCGCGATCGGCGATGACGAGCACCTTCGTGCCGACATCCGCCACGTCCGCCGCCTGGAAGCCGTGCGCGACCGAGATGCTCAGGATACCGTCCCTGCCCTCCATCGCCTTGATACGGTCGACGAAACTGCGACCTGGCTCGCGGCTTGTCATGAAGCTCGCAATTCCGCGGCAGTCGAAGACAGCGCTGACGGGTTTCACCTGCGCGCGCGCTGTCCGCAGACAGAGCTCGAGAAGATCCTCCGCCCGATCGAGAAAGTCGGTATGCGGAAACTCCTTGAAGGCAATGATGACATCAGCGGCATCGACCATCTCAGTGGTGAGATGGCAATGCATGTCGAGCTCGGCCCCGATGACGCAATCGGGGCCGGCAAGCGCGCGGGCGCGCGCCATCAGGTCGCCCTCGCAATCGTCATAGCCGCGCGCAACCATTGCGCCATGCAGCCCCAGCAGCACGATATCGACAGGGAGCGCCTCACGAAGCTGGCTAAGAATTTCATCCCGCAGGCTTTCATAGCCCTCGCGCGAGACGAGCCCTGCAGGCTCGGCCCATGTCGCCGTGCCCTCGATCAGGGTGTAGCCCTCGCTGGCAGCGCGGCGGCGGGCGGCGACCACCGGCGCCGAGCACAGCGTCGGCGTTTCCGGGTGCGTACCGGGCGGACAGTAGAAGGCCGCCTCAAAGGCGCTGCGATCGACGAAGAGCGGAGCGAAGGTGTTGGTTTCAGTCGCCAGCGATGCAACGAAGACGCGCATGCAGATAGCCCCCGCTCGGCGACACGACGCAACCGCACCGTCCCGCTCCTCCGCCAGGATCTAACGGGAGGTCGCTTCCCCCTGTCAAAGCAGAGTGGTTTCTCCTGACGGAATAATGGCGTCTTGATCCGGAACGCCCCCGCGTCCGAAATGGTGCCACGCCGCTTCCTGTCGAGATTGGTTTCCCCAGCATGGCACGCCCCCGCCGCATCCTGCTCGCCGCGCTGTTTCACGAGACGCACAGCTTCATCGACGAGGTTACGAGCCTCGCCGACTTCACGATCCGGCGCGGTGGCGAGGTGTTGCAGCGGCGCGGAGACGGATCCACGCTCGATGGTTTCCTGGAGGTGGCCGAAGCCGAGGGGTGGCAGGTCGTACCGACGATCGACTACACGGCCCTGCCCTCGGGCACCGTCGAACAGGCTGTCTTCGACCGCTTCCGAGACGAGTTCGACGCAGGGCTCAGGGCAGCGCTTGCGGATGGCGGCCTCGACGGCATCTGGCTCGCCCTGCACGGTGCCATGGTGACGTCAGCATGTCTCGACCCGGAGGGTGCTTTGCTCGCCCATATCCGTGCGGTGCCCGGCTGCGAGGACCTGCCGGTCTTCGGTGTCTTCGACCTCCACGCGAATTTCACCGCGGCCATGGCTGCCCACGCCAATGGCCTCGTCGCCTATCGCGAGAACCCGCACACCGATGCTCGGGAATCGGCCAAGCGCGCGGCGCAGCTGCTCGCACGGGCCCTGAACGAGAACAGCCTTCCGCGCATGCATTCGTGCAACGCTCCCGTCATGTGGCCACCGACAGGAACCGGAACGGCCGATCGGCCGATGCGCGAGCTCGAGGCCATGGCTCGGGCGATCGAAAGCGACGATCCCGCGATCTGGGCTGTCAACGTCGTCGGCGGCTATTCATTCTCCGATGTTCCCGAGGCCGGCGTCGCATTCTGCGTGGTGACCACGGGAGCGGAAGCTGAGGCGCGTGGAGCGCTGGCGCGGCTCACGGAAACGGCCGCGACCCTGCGCGCCTTCGGCCTGCCCAGCGAATGGGATCTCGACGACGCCGTTGCGGAGATTCAGCGTCTGCCGGGCGGCCCCTATATCGTCGTCGAGCCGGCGGACAATATCGGTGGCGGCGCGCCCGGCGACGGCACGTCCGTGCTCCGCGCGTTCCTGCGCCATGAGGTCGAGAACTGTGCCATTGCCATCGCCGACGCCGCGGCGGTTGCTGCGCTCTCTGATGCCAGGCCGGGCGATGTCCGGAGGATCTCGGTCGGCGGCAAGGGGAGCGCCATTGCCGAAGGCCCAGTCGAAATCGAGGCCCGATTCGTCAGCTCAAGCGATGGCGACTTTGCGCTGGAGGACCTGAACAGCCATCTAGCCGCCTCCCAGGGCGCCCATTTCAGCATGGGGCCCTCTGCCGTGGTGACCACTGGACGCGGGATCAGCGTGCTGCTGACCAGCCGCAAGACACCCCCCTTCGACCTTGGGCAGTTCCGCTCGCAGGGCATCCACCCGGAGACCCTGAAGGCGATCGGCGTCAAGGCGGCCGTCGCGCATCGGCGTGCCTACGACAAGATCGCCAAGGGCAGCTACACGGTTGCAACATCCGGCCCCTGCACCAGCAAGATCGCTTCGCTGCCCTACACGCAGCTCCGCCGGCCAGTCTTCCCAATCCATCCGGATGACGCGCTGGACGACCGTTGAGCGGCCCCCGACGCCGAAAGCCGATGCGCGCTCAATTGCGCGGGTGCTGCCGGTGAGCTCATCCGGGTGTATCACCAATGTACGCGGCCCTTGKCAGCGAGTTTGGAGAGCGATCATGGATGAGGACCGTTTCAACATGGCCGTCCGGAAGTTCCTGAAGGAGGTCGGGCTGACCTCTCAACGGGAGATCGAGCGCGTCGTACGCGAGGGAAACCTGCAAGGACGCGTCGTGCGCCTGCGCATGTCGCTCACGTCAGACGATGCGCCCTCGCTTCAGCATAGTGTCGAGACAACCATCGACCTCCGCTGAGGCGGCTGGCGGAGTGGCCCAGAACCCCCGCGGAAGCATCGGCAGCCGATCGCTTTACCTGACTGCGAAGGTCGCCGCGTTCGCTTTCGCGAGCATTCACCTGTAGCAAGGTGCCACCCAGCGATCAGGGAAGGCCTCATGCAATGCTCGAAATCTGTAATAACTAAGCAAATTTTGACTTCTAATAGAATTTAATCAGATCCGTACACAATTGCCTCAGCGATTTGACATAGGTATTATTGAATAGAAAAATTGCCTCACCAAAGTAAATCGGAATCTCCGGCAATCCATCTATATCAACCTTTGTTACATTTGGCTCCTGCTCCTCCAGGCACCATTCCGGAATGATCGCAAAGCCGAGGCCGGCCTCGACACATCGCTTGACGCTCGAACTGCCCGACGTCGAGATCGCGATCTCCATTTCGGAATCCTGTKGCCTGAGATAGTCGACCGCGAGATTGCGAAGGAGCTGGCCTGGCTCATAGGTCACGAACGGCCGGCCTGTGGCCCAATCCTTGATGCTGCTCGGCGAAGGCGGATCCCCCCAGGACGTCGGGAAGATCAGCGCCGGCCGATAGGTGCAGACGAGGTGCTGCGGAACGTTCGGGTCCCCGAAATACCGTTCGGTGATGCAGACATCCAGGCTGCCGTCMTTGATCAGTTCCGGGAGCGACGTGTCGCGCTCATAGGCCACGATCTCCACCTGGGGGTAACGCTCACGGAAGCGGGCCAGGACCGGCGGCAGGAGATAGTAGAAGATGGCTTGCGGAAGCCCGATACGCAGGACCGGACGCTCCTTGTCCAGGGTGCGGTCGAGCCGGGCGAGCATCGTATCCAGCTCAGGCAGCAGCAACTTGTAGAGGCTGCGTCCGCGAGGCGTCAGAATAACCGTCTTCGCGCCCTGCTCCGAGACCACCAGGCGCTCTCCCAGAACCTGCTCAAGCCGCCGGACATGATTGGCGGCAGACTGATAGCTCATGCCGAGCTTGCGCGCGGCTGCGGAATAGGAGCCGTCGCGCGCAACGATGAAGAACGTTTGGATGAGCGTCAGGTTGGCGTCACGCATGGCAGCCCCTCCCAGGAAAGCGACCTGCATGTCCCACAGCCGAGCGATTTCCGCCACTTTCAAACAATGAGGCAAGTCGGCGCCGATCATTTGGATCGACCGGCCGGGCGAAGCGGAAGAGGTTCGGCGCACCTCTTCTGGGAAACAAGATCGCCGTCATGGCCCGCCCCTCCTCAATGCATGTCGCCGTGGTTGGCGCGGGAATCGTCGGTGCTGCCGCCGCCCATTTCCTCGCGGCCGCGGGCGCAAGGGTCACGTTGCTGGATGCATCGGGCCCGGCAGCCGGTGCGACCGGCGCATCCGACGGCGCGGTCTCGGTGGCCAGCAAGCGCCCGGGGCCGATGATGGACCTCGCCCGTCATGCCAGGGCCTTCTACGGTCAGTTGGAAGCCGACGGCCTCTTCCAAGGGCTGTTCCATCGCCGCTCGACCTTCCTGATCGCGCAGAACGCCCTTGAAGCGGAACTCGTGTCGCAGCACGGCGCTGACCTCGCCCAGGCCGGCGAACGCGTCATCGCGGTCGCGCGAGCCGACCTGATGAACCGCATCCCCGGTCTTGGCGAACGCGTCGCGGCCGCCCTCGAGATTCCCGATGACGGCCACGCCCTTGGGTACMAGATCACGGCGCGCCTGCTGCAGCGGAGCGACATCGTCGTGCGGCGCCGGGCGCCGGTGTCCGAGATCGTGGTGCGGGATGGCCGTGCCGTCGGCGTCGCGCTCGCGGACGAAGTCCTGCCGGCGGACGCGGTCCTCGTCGCGGCCGGTATCGGATCGGCCCATCTCCTGAACCTGGGCGACATCCTTATCCCGCGGAAGGGACAGATGGTCGTCACCGATCGGGCAAGTGCCGGGCGTCCCGCCATCGACGGGCATCTCATGGCCGCCTCCTATCTCGCGGCCAAGCGCGGCATCGTTCTGGACAGATCGCATATCGGCCTCGTCATCGACCCGCTGGTGACCGGCCAGTTCCTTCTGGGCGGCAGTCGAGAGGACAATCGCAGCGATCATCGAACAGACGCGGTGACCGTGTCGGCCATCTTGCGGGCAGCCCTTGATCTCTATCCACCGCTCGGGGCGCGGCGCGTGGTGAGAACATTCGCGGGCGTGCGGACGGCCTCGCGTGATGGGCTGCCGATCATCGGCAGGCACCCGCATGTCGATGGGCTCGTCGTCGCGACCGGTTTCGAGGGCGACGGCATCTGCCTTGGTCCCTTCATGGGCGAATCCGCGGCGCGAATAGTCCTGGACCGGCCGCTCGCCGCCGATCTTTCGATGCTGACACCCGCTCGATTTGCCGGGGTCGAGGCCTGCCAATGATGTCGCGGATATTCTGGAACGATCGCGTCGTGCCCTTCCGCCCCGGCGAGACGATTGCAGCGGCCTTGGGCCGGGCCGGCATCCTCAGCCTCGGTCCGGAAGGCGCGCCGGTGCGCGGACGTGTCTTCTGCGGCATCGGCGCGTGCCAGGCTTGCGTCGTCTCGGTCGAGGGTGGCGCACCGGTCGAGGCGTGCCTGACGCCCGCCAGGGATGGGTTGAGAATTGGGTCCATGCCCTCGGTTGGGGGGCGGAATGACTGACATTCCGATCCTCGTCGTCGGCGGCGGGCCCGCCGGAGCAAGCGCTGCGGCCACTCTCGCAGAGGCTGGATTGCGTGTGCTTCTGGTCGAGCAGCGCGATCAACTGGGCGGCGCGATCCACCGCCAGGCGGCCCGCGGCGCGGCCCATGCCGTGCACACGCCCGCCCGGCACCGACGCAACTGGGCCGAGCTCGCCCAGCGTATCGAGGCTGCCGGCAGCCGCATCGAATTGCGCACCGACACCGTCTTCCTGGGCGTCGACGGCGATGGCCGCCATCTCTTCGACGATCGGGCGGCCGGCAGGGTTTTTGCCCGCACGGTCCGCGCGGCAGTCATCGCTGTCGGAGCGGTTGAGAAGATCCATCCGTTCGAGGGCTGGGACCTGCCGGGCGTCATGACCGCGGGCGGAGCTCAGGTCCTGCTCAAGGAGACCGGCGTCCCACCGACGGGGCCCATCCTGGTCGCCGGAACAGGCCCCCTTCTTCTTGCCGTATCCGCACAGCTTGCCAAGGCGGGCAACCCGCCGGTCGCGGTGCTGGAGCGAGGGCGTCCATGGCTTCGCTTCAACGCCCTGCTGCAGATGGTCGGGGCAGGGCCGCAACTCGGCGAGGCGGCTTCCTACGCCGCCACGCTCCTGTCGCAGGGCGTCCCCTACCGGACCGGAACCGACATCCTCTCCGTTCGCGAGGATGATGCGGGTCTGGACATTCGGGTCAGGCGCAGTGGCTCCCTTCATCGTCTGCGCGCCCGGCATGTGCTGGTGCATGACGGCATCGAGCCCAACCGGGTCGGCATACCCCTTTCGGATCCTGACGGGGCCGTTCCCGTTGTCCTTGCCGGCGACGGGCGCGAGGTTCTGGGCGCGGACGCGGCCATCCTGGACGGCCGCCGTGCAGCCTGCACGGTCCTCGCGCGTCTGGGGATGCGGCGTCCCGACGGGCAAGTCGAGGCCAGGCTGACGGCGGCGCGGAATGTCCAGGCCGCCCTCTTCAACCTGTTCCGCTCCGCCTTGCCGGAGCCAACCCCCGAGACGCTGATCTGCCGCTGCGAGGCGCGTCGCCTCTCCGACTTCAGATYGCTCCCGGACGATGCCTCGACTCGGGAGATCCGCCTCATGGGGCGGTTCGGGATGGGTGTCTGCCAGGGGCGTTTCTGCGGCCCGACGATCGCCGCCCTGCGCGGCGAGGCCGTGCCTTCGGCCATCCCACCTCGTTGGCCCCTGCGGCCGGTGTCCTTGGCAGCACTTGCCGACCTGAAAACAGACGATCTGGAGTCCTAGACCGTGACCATCACCCTTGTGAAACGTCCCGCAGCCGCAACCGCATCCCCACAGATCGAGGTGTTCAATCCCTACTCGGGCRCCAGAATTGGTCAGGTCGCGGTTGCCGATGAGGTCGCGGTCGCAAAAGCTCTGCAAGGCGCGCGCCGGGCGTGGCGCGAGTTCCGCTTCAGCACTCCGGCGGAACGCAAGGCCTTGCTCTACCGCCTCGCGGTGCTTCTCGCTGATGAGGCCGACGATATGGCCAAAATCATCTGCGCTGAAGTCGGCAAGACGATCGCGGAGGCCCGCAATGAGGTCCGTCGCGCCCAGAACACCCTGCGCCTGTCCGGCGATGCGGTGACCGTGCTGCATGGCGAGGTGCTGCCGACGGCAATTGTGCCCGGCGCGCCCAGCAAGTTCGCGTCCATCACCTATGAGGCCGCCGGCGTGGTCGGGGCGATCACGCCCTTCAACTATCCGCTCAACCTGCTTTGCCATAAGCTCGGTCCCGCGATCGCGGCCGGCAACGCGGTCGTTGCCAAGCCGTCACCGAAGGCGCCGCTCGCGGCGGCGCGCCTGGCCGAACTCGCTGCCAAGGCCGGCTTTCCCGCAGGCCTGTTCACCGTCGTGCATGGGGGCGCCGAGGTCGCCGCGACCATTGCCGGCGGCGATATCGACATTCTGAGCTTCACCGGCGGACCCGCAGCCGGGCTGGCGCTGAAGAACGCATCCGGCCTGGTCCGTTGCCTGATGGAGCTCGGTGGCAATGACCCGCTGATCGTCATGCCCGACGCCGATCTGGACCGCGCGGCCGACGTCGCCATTGGCCATCGTTTCGAGATCGCCGGGCAAAGCTGCGCTGCGGTGAAGCGCCTCTTCCTTCACGACTCCATTCGCGAAACCATGCTGGAGCGCATCGTCGCGAGAATCGAGGCCGTTCGCACGGGCGATCCGGCCGATGCGGACACGGTCATGGGAACCGTCATCGATGAGCAGGCCGCCATGGAGGTGGAGCGGCGTGTCAGGCAGGCGGTMACCGATGGGGCAGAGCTGCTGGCAGGCGGCGTCCGGAAGGGGACGCTCTTTGCTCCGACGCTCCTCGACGCCGTGTCGGAAGGCACGGACCTCGTGCGCTCCGAAACCTTCGGCCCGGTTCTGGCAGTCCGCCGCTTCAGCGATGTCGGCAGCGTCATCGCCGAGGTCAGTGACGGCATCTACGGCCTCCAGGCCGGCGTCTTCACCAACGATCACGCGCTGGTCAAACGCTTCTCGCGCGAACTGCGCGTCGGTGGCGTGATGATCAATGAGGGCCCCGATTTCAGGGCCGAGAACGTGCCGTTCGGCGGAATCAAGTCCAGCGGCCTGGGACGCGAGGGCATCCACATGACCTTGCGGGAAATGAGCGAGACCAAGGTCGTCATCGACTGAGGCTTCGGGAAAAGGGAATTGCACAATGATCGATAAGCAACTTCGTCAGCGCATGGCTGGCGTCTTCACCGCTCTCGTGACGCCGTTCAGGAACGGCGCGGTCGATACCCCGGCGCTCGAAGCCTTGATCAAGAAGCAGCTGGAAGCGGGTGTGGCCGGGCTTGTACCGGTCGGCACCACGGGMGAGGCCGCGACCCTGACTGACAGCGAGGCAGAGGACGTCATTCGCACCACGGTCGCAGCGGCCAAAGGCCGAGCCTTCGTGATGGCCGGCGCAGGATCCAACGCGACGAACCTGGCCATCGGGAAAGCCGTGCGGGCGCAGGCGCTGGGCGTCGACGGCCTCCTGATCGTCACGCCCTATTACAACAAGCCTTCTCAGGCCGGCCTGTTCGACCATTTCTCCGCCATTGCTGCGGCGGTGGAGATCCCGATCATGCTCTACAGCGTGCCGGGACGTACCGGAGTCGAAATCGCGCCGGAGACGGCGGCGCGCCTGGCGAAAGCCCATACCAACATCGTCGGCATCAAGGAGGCCGGCGGCAAGGTCGAGAGGATCACCGAACTGCGCCGTGCCCTCGGTGAGGAATTCGTGATCCACTCAGGCGATGATGGGCTCACCCTGCCCTTCCTCGCGGTCGGTGCCGACGGCGTGACGAGCGTCGCCTCGAACCTGCTGCCCAAGGACATCGTCGCTCTGCACAAGGCCTGGGTCGCTGGCGAGACAGACAAGGCTCGGCGCCTTCATGAGGCTCTGTTCGACGTGATTGGACATCTCTTCATCGAGAGCAATCCAGTACCGCTGAAGGCAGCGCTCGCCCGCACCGGGGCCATCAGCACCGAAATCCGAGCGCCGCTCGCCCCGTTGCGCCCGGAGAGCCTTGCGTCGCTCGAGGCGAGCCTCAAGACCTACGAGACAACCGCCAACATATAAAAAAACCGGTAGGAAGCGGGGCTACTCTCGCATTGTTCGCGAGGGTGGCTCGCCTACGCTGCCGTCAATCCGGATATCGGAGCAAGGCCGAGTACATCGGCGGGGAACGGAGTTTAGACCCATGAAACAAGTCCTTCGGGCAATCTGCGCCGCCGGCCTCTCGCTGCTGGCGCTTTCGGGAACGGCCAGAGCCGAGGATACCGTGGAAGCCGTGCGCGCTCGCGGCGTTCTGCGCATCCCGGGAATTCTCAACGAGGATCCCTATTTCAACAAGGATCCGCGGACCGGCGAATGGCGCGGCTTTGCCATCGAGATGGCCAGGGACATCGCCAAGACGCTGGGCGTCAAATTGCAGGTCGTTGAATCGACCTGGCCCAATTCGATCCTGGACGTGCAGAGCGGCAAGGCTGATCTGGCCCTGGGCGTCACCGCGACGCCGCAACGGGCGCTGTCGGTCGCGTTCTCCCAGCCGACCTATTTCAACAGCTTCGTCATCGTCTCGCCGAAGCCCGAATTGTCGAAGCGGAGCTGGGCCGAGCTCAACGATCCCAAATACACTTTTGCCGTCGATCTCGGCTCCTCCCAGGACCTCATCGCGCAGCAATACCTGCCGAAGGCAAAGATGCTTCGGTTCAAGTCCCGCGACGAAGCGATCGTCGCCGTCGTCACCGGCAAGGCCGATGGCCTCGTGAACACGATGCTCAACGGCCTCGTCATGGCCAAGAAGGCCAGCGGCATCGGCAAGGTCATGGTGCCGCAGCCCGTGCTCTCCACCCCTTCGGTGGTGGCTATGAACTGGGGAACCGACGAGAAGTGGAAGGCCTTCATCTCCTCCTGGGCCGAATACAACCGCCGCATCGGCAACAACCAGACCTGGATCGTGAACAGCCTGGAGCCATTCGGCATCACGCTGGACGATATGCCCGAAGGCTTCGGCTTCGGCGGCTGAACTCCCAGGCGGCCCGCGAGGGCCGCCTCCACGGAAGGCTGGAGAGAACATGTATACGTGGAGCTTTGCCCCGATCCTCCAGGCGAGCGATCTCTTCCTGTGGGGGGCGTGGATCACCGTCGTCTATACGATCGGCTCGATCGCACTTGGCCTGATCCTCGGCCTGGCGGTCTGCTTCGCGCGGCTGTCGGGCAATGGACCGCTGAACTGGTTCGCACAGGGCTTCCAGGAGCTGTTCCGGTGCACGCCCCTGCTCGTGCAGCTGCTCTGGATCTATTACGCCTTGCCGCTGATTCTCGGGATCGACATCCCGAACTGGGCGGCTGCGATGACGACGCTGTCGCTCTATGCGGCCGCATTCTATGCCGAAGTCTTCAGGGGTGGCATCGTCTCGATCGACAAGGGGCAATCCGAAGCAGGCGCCGCGATCGGCATGTCGGGATGGCAAGTCATGCGCAGGATCGTCCTGCCGCAGGCGATCCGCAGGATGATGCCCGCCTTCATCAATCAGTCGGTCACGCAGTTCAAGAACACCTCACTCGTATCGGTCATCTCGGTCGCCGACCTCACCTATATGGCGACCGTCGTGAACGGGCAGACCTATCGACCGCTGGAGGCCTATACGGCTGTCGCGATCCTCTATTTCGTCATCCTGTTCCCGGTCACGAAATTCGCCGACGTCGTTGAGCGCCGCATGCGCGCGGGCAATTGAGGAAAGGCGTTCCATGACCTCCAAACCTTCGTCGACCTCCAAGCCTTCGTCCGCTTCGTCCGGCTCCCTCCTGGAAGCCTCCGGCGTCACCAAGAACTTCGGGGCCCTGAAGGTGCTCCATGGCATCGACCTGGCGGTGAAAGCCGGCGAGGTCCTCTCGATCATCGGCCCTTCCGGCTCGGGAAAGTCCACCTTCATCCGCTGCATGAACATGCTGGAAAGGCCCGATGCCGGCGATATCCTCTTCCGCGGCAGGCGCGTTGGTCTCAAACATGTCGGCGATGCCCATTTCATGGGCCAGGGCGAGCTACGGCGCCATGTCGGCATGGTGTTCCAGCACTTCAATCTGTTTCCCCACAAGACGGTTCTGGAGAACGTGATCGAAGGACCGATCATCGTGCAGCGCAAGCCCCGCGCCGAGGCCGTCGAGATCGCGATGGACTATATCGCGAAGGTCGGGCTCGCCGATAAGCGCGATGCCTGGCCGAACCAGCTTTCCGGCGGACAGAAGCAGCGCGTCGCGATCGCGCGGGCCCTGGCCATGCAGCCGGATGCCCTTCTCCTGGACGAAGTCACGAGCGCGCTCGATCCCGAGCTGGTCGGCGAGGTTCTCGGCGTCGTACGCAGCCTCGCGGATCAGGGAATGACGATGGTTATCGTCACCCATGAGATCTCCTTCGCGGCCGACGTCTCGGACCGGATCGTCTTCATGGAAGCCGGGCGCATCGCGGCGGAGGGCTCGCCGACCGATATTCTGCGCAGCCCGAGCAACGAGCGCCTGAAAGCGTTCCTGTCGCGCTTCCATGCCTGATGAACCGATGAACAGGCTTGGGGAGGAACACCGCCCGTTTTCCGTCGTGATCGTTGGCGGCGGCAGAATTGGCTCGGCGCTGGCGGTCCTGCTTCGCGAGGCCCCGGAGTTCGACGTCGTGATCGTGGATCCGACGGAGCCGGCTCGGGTAAGCGCTCGCAATCTCAATCTGCGCCTGGTGGACATCGATCCCGCCAACCCATCCAAGCTGGACAGCCTGCTGGCCCGGTCCGACGCGGTGGTGGCCGCGCTGCCATCATCCGCGACACCTCCCATAGCCGCGGCCGCCCGGCGCAGCGGCGTGCATTACCTTGATCTGAGCGATGATACGCCCGGCCTCGAGGCCGTTCGACGCGAGGCCGGGTCGGCCTCCAGCTGCTTCGTTCCGCAATGCGGTGTATCGCCAGGATTGATCTCGCCGCTGGTGCTGGACCTCTTGTCCAGGGGTGTGATGCAAGGCAGCGAGGTGAATGTCCGGATCGGCACCTTGCCACGGCATTCGACCAATCGGTTCGGCTACGGCCTCACCTGGGATGTCGATGCCCTGCTGCGCGAATATCTGCAGCCCTCGACCGCGTTGATCAACCGCAAGGTAACGCGCCTGCCTCCCCTGTCCGAGCAGGAGCAGCTCCGTCTCGACGACAGCCTCTACGAGGTCTTCGTTTCCGGAAATATCCCCCTGAGCCTGTGCACATGCCTGGAGGGGCGTGTCGACAGCCTGGTCTCCCGGACGATCCGCTATCC
>NZ_JBFTLD010000105.1:0-20603 GCF_056396265.1 Allobosea sp. 05T422_2
GTCCGTGGATCCCGCCAATGCCGTGCTGAAGACCAGGCTCGCCGAGGCCGAAGCGGCCAAGGCGGCCGGGCGGTTCTGGGCGCTGACCACGATCGGGGAGGAAAAGGCCACCAACCCCTTCTTCCGCGCCGGACAAGCCGCGCTCGCAACCTCTGCGGGCCTTGCCGGGGGTGAACCCGGCAAGGTCTTCGCCGCCCTTCGTGAAGCCAAGAACAGGTTCTGAGCGATGACGATGAACCGGCTAGACGGGTTGAGCGCGGCAGGGATCATTCGCCTGCTCGAGCTCAAGCCGCATCCGGAAGGCGGGCATTATCGCGAGACCTTTCGCGACGGGGCAGGACCGGAGGGGCGCGGCTTTTCGACGGCGATCTATTATCTGCTCGACACCGGCGAGACATCGGAATGGCACCGCGTCGATGCAGCCGAGATCTGGCATCACTATGCCGGTGCGCCGTTGGTGATCAGCGTGTCCCCAAACGGCCATGACGCCTCGGCGCATCATCTCGGCCGCGATCTCCTCGCCGGACAGCGCCCGCAATTCGTGGTGCCGACCGGCTGGTKGCAAAGTGCGACGTCGCTCGGTGCCTGGACGCTGGTCGGCTGCACGGTCGCGCCCGGTTTCGACTTCTCCGGCTTCGAGATGGCGCCACCGGGCTGGCGGCCTCAACCCCGCGCGGCACGAGGCGCCTGATGATCTCTGATGTTCCGTACGATCCGGCATGCATCGCCGAATGCGAAAGGCGCATCGTCAACGCCTGGCCGGCTCCCTCGACGCTGCTGATCGGCGACTGGGTCGTGCGCTTCGCCAACGGCTATTCCGGCCGGGCGAATTCCGCCTCGCCCTTGAAGCCGGAGGCCGAACTCGACGATGCGACCCTCGAACTGATCGAGGAATTCTACAAGGCTGACGGCCTCCCGCCCTGTGTCAGGCTGACCCCGCTGATCTCGGCAGCAACGCGCGAGCGCATCCTCGCCCGCGGCTACCGGCTGAAGGATGCATCCTTTGGGCTGATCGCCGATCTCGACGGCAAGCCGCCGGAGGTCGAACCCGCGCTTCAGATCGAGGCCCGTCCGAGCCGGGACTGGATTGCGGGAGTGACGTCGCACCAGACCGGCTCGAGACGCAGCGAGACCAAGCTGGCGGCGATCGTCGAGAAGGTGCGCCTGCCTGCGGCTTTCGCCACGCTGTTCCATGGCGGCGAGCCGGTAGCCTATGGCATATGCGTCGCCGAGCGCGGCATGGCCGAGATCGGCTCGATCGTCGTCGATCCCGGTCACCGCGGACAGGGACTTGGCCGGCGCATGGTTTCCGGGCTCATGTCCTGGGCGCAGCTGCTCGATTGCGACCGTGCCTATCTCCAGGTCGACCAGACGAATGCGGTCGCGATCAGCCTCTATGCGAGCCTCGGCTTTCGCCGGCTCTATGCCTACGAGACGCGCATCCTGGAATGACACCGCGGCTTGGCCGCCTTCACTGGCGACCCAGGAAAGGCCCGCGATCCAGGCCCGAACATCGGCAGGCTGCAATCAGGGACGGGGTCGGCTCGCCGCCGTCCTCATCATCCTGCGCTACACCGTCACTTGCGTCCCGACCTCGACCACGCGTCCCGTCGGGATCTGGAAGAAGCTGGTCGCGTCCGTCGCGCTCTTGGTCAGGGTGATATAGAGCTTGTCCTGCCAGATCGGCATGCCCGATTGCGGTGAGGCCTTGATCGAGCGCCGCGACAGGAAGAACGAGGTCGACATGATGTCGAACTTGAAGCCCTGCTTGCGCAGCATGGCGAGCCCTTTGGGCACGTTCGGGCTCTCCATGTAGCCATAGACCAGTTCGACACGCCAGAAATCGTCGGTGATGCGCGAGAGGCGAACGCGCTCTTCGTCGGCGACGCGTGGCGTATCGGCCGAGCGCACGGTCAGGATAACGTTGCGATCATGCAGCACCTTGTTGTGCTTCAGGTTGTGCAGCAGCGATGCCGGGGCCGTCTGCGGGTCGCTGGTCAGGAACACCGCCATGCCCTTGACCCGGACAGGCGGGCTCTTGGAGAGCATCGCGACCAGCTCGAGCAGCGGGACATCGGTCTTGCGGGTCTTGTCGAACAGGATCCGGGTGCCGCGCACCCAGGTCGCCATCAGGACGACCAGGGCGATGGCCAGCAGCACCGGCATATAGCCGCCACTGAAGAGCTTGAGCAGGTTCGCGGTAAAGAATGCGACGTCGATCACGAGGAACGGCAGGATCAACGCCGCGGCGGCCGGGCGGCTCCAGCCCCAGCTCTTCTCGATGACGATGAAGGCCAGCAGCGAACTGACGACCATCGTGCCGAAAACCGCGATACCATAGGCATGCGAGAGGCTCGACGACGTCTTGAAGCTCCAGACCAGCAGCAGCACCACGAGCAGCAGCAGCATGTTGATGCGCGGAATATAGATCTGCCCGGAGGTGTGCTCGGAGGTATGGCGGATTTCCAAGCGCGGCATCAGGCCGAGCTGGATCGCCTGTCGGGTCAGCGAGAAGGCCCCGGTGATCACGGCCTGACTGGCAATGATCGTTGCAACCGTCGCCATGATCACGAGCGGCAGGATGAAGCCTTCCGGCGCCAGCTTGTAGAACGGGTTGTCGATCGCGGTCGGGTCGGACAGAACCAGCGCGCCCTGGCCGAGATAGTTCAGCACGAGAGCCGGGAAGACGAGGTAGATCCAGGCGCTACGGATCGGTCCACGGCCGAAATGGCCCATGTCGGCATAGAGCGCTTCTGCGCCCGTCACGGCCAGGCAGACCGAGCCGAGCACGGCCAGCGACACGTTCGGATGATCGACGAAGAAGCGCAGGCCATAATAGGGATTGATCGCTGCGAGCACGCCGACATCGTCCGCGATGTGGAGAATGCCGAGCCCCGCCAGGGTCGCGAACCAGATCAGCATGATCGGCCCGAAGAAGGTCGCCACCTTGGCGGTGCCATGGCTTTGCACCATGAACAGGCCGACGAGGATCACGGACGCGATCGTGACGACGTAGTCGTCGAGAGCCGGCGTCACGAGCTTGATGCCTTCGACCGCGGAGAGCACCGAGATCGCGGGTGTAATCACCGCATCGCCATAGAACAGAGCAGCGCCGGCCATGCCGAGGAAGAGCACCACTCCTCCCCGCATGCGGCCAAGCGCGCGCTGCGCCAGCGCCACCAATGTCAGGATGCCGCCTTCGCCATTATTGTCGGCTCGCATCAGCAGCACGACATATTTCAGCGTGACGACAATGACGAGCGACCACAGGATCAGCGAAAGCACGCCAATGACGATGTCGCGCGGCACCGCCGCCATTTCACTCCCGCCGCCGCTATGCACCGCCGCGGCCGTAACGATGGTCTCGCGCAGGGCGTAAAGCGGGCTCGTACCGATATCGCCATAGACGACGCCAAGCGCCCCAAGTGCGAGAGCCGTGTAGCTTGCGGTCGAATGCCCGCCTGTCGCAGAAGAGCCGTGCCCGTCTTCAAGGCCGAAACGTGTCTCGCCAACCTGTCCGGTCGGCGGAGTCGGCTGCTCATGCCCCATCAGGGTTCTCCGCGGGTGCTGCAATGCAGCGAAAGGCCGGGGCCTCTAACATAACGCCGCCACCGCGCAAAGGCGCGCGGCCGAACCGCGCACAAGGAGAGCCGGCTCATTCCGCCGCATCGGCGCGCATCCCGTAGCGTCGCTCGATATAGGCGTTGACCATGTCCTTGAATTCGGATGCGATTCCGGCGCCGCGCAATGTCGCGACCTTCTTGCCGTCGACGAAGACCGGAGCGGTCGGGACCTCGCCCGTTCCCGGCAGCGAGATGCCGATATCGGCATGCTTGGATTCGCCCGGCCCATTCACGATGCAACCCATCACCGCGACGTTCAGCATCTCGACGCCGGGATAGCGGGTCTTCCAGTCCGGCATCGAGGACGAAATCCAGTTCTGGATATCCCGCGCCAGTTCCTGGAACACCGTCGATGTCGTGCGGCCGCAGCCGGGACAGGCCGCGACCAGCGGCACGAAGGCGCGGAACCCCATGGTCTGCAGCAATTCCTGCGACGCCTTGACCTCCAGCGTCCGGTCGCCGCCGGGCTCCGGGGTCAGCGAGAAGCGGATCGTGTCGCCGATGCCTTCCTGCAGCAGGATACCGAGCGCAGCCGAGGACGCGACCAGCCCCTTCGACCCCATGCCCGCTTCGGTCAGGCCGAGATGAATGGCATAGTCGCCGCGCTCCGCAAGCGTCCGGTAGACCGCGATCAGATCCTGCACGCCCGAGACCTTGGCCGAAAGGATGATGCGGTCCTTGGCCAGCCCGATCTCTTCGGCCCGTTGAGCCGAGAGCAGGGCCGACTGCACCATGGCCTCGCGCATCACTGCCCGCGCATCGAGTGGCTGCGGGGAGGAGGCATTCTCGTCCATCAGCGCGGTCAGCAGCTCCTGATCGAGCGAGCCCCAGTTGGCGCCGATACGGACTGCCTTGCCATGCTTGATCGCGAGCTCGACGATCTGGCCGAATTGCCGGTCCTTCTTGTCCTTGAAGCCGACATTGCCGGGATTGATCCGGTATTTTGCCAGCGCCTCCGCGCAGGCCGGGTGATCCGTCAGCAGCTTGTGGCCGATATAGTGGAAATCGCCGACCAGCGGCACGTCGATGCCGAGGATATCGAGGCGCTCGCGGATATGCGGCACGGCAGCCGCAGCCTCGTCACGATCGACGGTGATGCGAACGAGCTCGGACCCCGCACGCGCAAGCGCGGCGACCTGCCCGACGGTGGCCGCGATATCGGCAGTATCGGTATTCGTCATAGACTGCACGACGATCGGCGCGCCGCCGCCAACCTCGACGGTTCCGACCTTAACCGKAACTGTGTAGCGGCGCGGCCGCGGCCCGGCGACATCGGCAAGCGCGGCCGTAAGAACCGTTTCATTCATGGGGATGTGCGCTCCGGCAATGGTCGCAGCGACCGACGATCTCGACGACCTGATGCGAGGGCACGAATTGTCGCCCATGTACGATCGCCGCCACCGCCTGACGCATGGCCGGCGAGGAATCCTCGTCGACGCCGCCACAGGTCTCGCAGATCAGGAAGGCGACAACGTCGCTGGCGCCGTGACCGTGCAGGCAGGCGACATAGGCATTGCGCGAGCTCAGGCGGTGCACGAACCCCTGCTCGACCAGGAAATCCAGGGCGCGATAGACCGAGATCGGTGCGAGACGCCGGCCACCGGGCGGCGAAATGCGATCGGCCAGATCATAGGCGCCGACCGGGCGATGGTCGGCATGCAGGGCCTCCAGGGCCTTGCGACGGATCGGCGTCAGTCTCAGGCCGCGCTCCCGGCAGAGCTTCTCGKCGCGCGCCAGCGCTTCCGCGGCATGACGCTGGTGATCCTGGGCATGGCGACAGGCCGCATGGTCATGGCCGTCATGCGCGTGGGCGTGTGGCTGCATTTTCATCATGTTGCGTTGCAATACTACATCGGGCAACGTGCCGCGACCGCCTTTGCGGGGACGGAAAGACTGCCCGTTCAAATATGCAACGTAAGCATTTTCTCAGCCCGTGTCAGGAGCCTCGACGCTCATGTTCCTTAAAGATCGTACCGCCCTCGTCACCGGATCGACCTCCGGCATCKGTCTCGCCTATGCGCGCGCACTCGCCAGGGAAGGCGCCCATCTTGTCATCAACGGCATCATGCCGGCCCCCGATGCCGAGGCGCTGCGCAGCGGACTCGAGAAGGAGTTCGGAATCAAGGCCCAGTTCTCGCCGGCCGACATGACCAAGCCGGCCGAGATCGCCGCCATGGTTGCGGAGGCGGAGAAGACATTCGGCGCCATCGACATCCTGGTGAACAATGCCGGGATCCAGCATGTCGCGCCGGTCGACGAGTTCCCAATCGAGAAATGGGACCAGATCATCGCGATCAACCTGTCCTCGGCCTTCCACACCACCCGCGCCGCGCTGCCCGGAATGAAGCGCAAGGGCTGGGGCCGGATCATCAACACTGCGTCGGCCCATGCCTTTGTCGCCTCGCCCTTCAAGTCGGCCTATGTCTCGGCCAAGCACGGCATTGCCGGCTTCACCAAGACGGTCGCGCTTGAAGTMGCAACCAAAGGCATCACGGTCAACGCCATCGCACCCGGCTACGTCTGGACCCCGCTGGTCGAGAAGCAGATCCCCGATACGATGAAGGCGCGCGGGTTGACCAAGGAGCAGGTCATCAATGACGTGCTGCTCGAGGCCCAGCCCACCAAGGAGTTCGTGACGGTCGAGCAGGTCGCGGCGCTCGCGATCTTCCTTTGCACGGATGCGGCGAAATCTATCACCGGTGCCACCTTGCCGATGGATGGCGGCTGGACCGCAGCGTGACCGGCAGGCGCAGGACCGGCGCGCGTCTGGTCGAGGGCCTCGCCGGTCCCAAGGCCGAGAAGAGCGTTTCCCTTGCTCTCCAGGGTGGTGGCGCCCATGGCGCCTTCACCTGGGGCGTGCTCGATGCGATCCTCGAGGACGGACGCCTCGCCATCGAGGCGCTGTCTGGCACCAGCGCCGGTGCGATGAACGCAGTCGTGCTTAGCGAGGGCTGGATCGACGGCRGCATCGACGGCGCCCGCACCCAGCTCGAGAATTTCTGGCGGCGCATCAGCGTCGACGGCAAATATGGCGGCTCCGAGCGTTCGCTGATCGACACCATGCTCGGCGCCTGGGGCAAGAACGGCACCCAGCCCGGACTGCTCTGGTTCGAGCTCTTTTCCAAGGTCGCGAGCCCCTATGACGTCAACCCGCTGAACATCAACCCGCTGCGCGGCGTGATCGCCGACCTGATCGACTTCGACAAGGTTCAGGCGTGCCGGGCGGTCAAGCTCTTCATTGCCGCAACCAATGTCCGCACAGGCAAGATCAAGGTCTTCAATGGCGACGAACTGACGGCCGACCACCTGATGGCCTCGGCGTGCCTGCCGATGCTATTCCAGGCGGTCGAGATCAAGGGCGAGGCCTATTGGGACGGCGGCTATATGGGCAACCCCGCCCTGTTTCCCCTGTTCTATGAGGCTACCGGCGACGACATCCTGCTGGTGCAGATCAACCCTCTGCAGCGCAAGGAACTGCCGACCAATGCCCGCGCCATCCAGGACCGGCTGAACGAAATCACCTTCAACGCCTCGCTGCTGCGCGAGCTGCGCGCCATCGATTTCGTCAATCGCCTGGTCGATGCCGGCAAGCTGCCCAAGGACGAGTACAAGCGCGTGCTGATGCACCGCATCGATGGCGGGCCGCCTCTGGCCGAGTTGACCAGTTCCACGCGCATGAACGCGGAATGGGACTTTCTGCTGCGGCTGCGCGACATGGGCCGCGCTGCCGCGAAGCGCTGGCTGAAACGCAATTACGACGCCATCGGCGTCCAGGGAACGCTCGACCTGAAGGAGGCGATCTCCTAGGGCATCGGCCCGGAAAGTGGATTGCGGCTTTCGTGAAAGCCCATGCAACCGCAGACGTTAGATCATGGGATCGGATACGATATGCCCCATGATCGGGGCCATCGGGTCAGGCGATACTCAATCGCCAGACCGTGCTCTTCTTGATCTCGGCGTCTTCCAGCGAGCGCGTCACGGGGACTTCATAGGTCGCCAGTTCCTGCAAGCGCTGCCGCGGCAGATAGCTGCGCCCCGGATCGCCGATCAGCACTTCGGCGCCGCGGGCAACCAGCCCCGAAAGCCAGTCGACCACGCTCTCCGCCATGGCCCGTTCATAGCAGACATCGCCGGCGCAGATCAGCTCCCAGCCGTCATCGCGCCCGATCAGGTCTTCCAGAGCTGCAGTCACCGAGACACCGTTCGCCTCCGCGTTCAGCGTGATCGCCTCGGCCGCGAAAGCATCGATATCGCAAGCCTGAACATGGGCCGCCCCGGCTTTTGCCGCCGCGATCGCGACGAGACCCGAGCCGCTGGCAAAATCGAGCACGCGCTTGCCGCGCACGATCTCGGGATGATCGAGAAGGTGCCGTGCCAGCGCCTGTCCGCCTGCCCAGGCGAAGGCCCAGAACGGCGGCGGCAACCCGATGACCGCAAGCTCGTCCTCTGTCTTCTGCCAGAGTTCGGTCGCCTCCTCGGCGACATGCAGGCTGATTTCGGACGCATGAGGCACCGGCATCAGCCGCGTATGCGCGAGGATGAAGCCGCGCCGATCAAGCGTGGCGAGCGGCGCGCTCACGCCGCGACATCCGTCTGGGGCCGGGCCAAGAGGCCACGATAGAGCGCCTTCACCGCATCCATGACATCGCGTTCGGTGTGGCCATCGAGCAGACGGTTGCGCGCGCTCGCGCCCATCCGCTCGACCAGCCCCGGCGCAGCTGCGAGCACGATCAGCGCCTTGGCGAGCGCAGCCGCATCGTCCGACGGCACCACCATGCCGTCCTGCCCGTCGCGCACAAAGCTGCGGCAGCCCGGCACATCGGTCGTCAGGATAGCCCGGCCGCAGGCCGCCGCCTCGAGGATCGTTCGCGGCAGCCCTTCGCCGCCGCGCGATGGCAGGCAGCAGAGATGGTGGCTCCGCCAGACACCCTCGATATCGCGCGTCGGACCGGCCCAATGGATGCCGGGACGCGCAGCCCATTCCTTGAGAGTCGTCTCCGGGATCGCCTTCGGATTGGACGCGTCCGGCGCACCATGGATGGTGAGTTCGACGCGCGCGCCCTGCGCCCTGGCGAGCTTCACCGCCTCGACGGCGAGGTCGACGCCCTTCGACCAGAGCATGCGCGCGACCAGCGCGACCTTGAGCGGCGGCGCCGGCGGCATCGGCTCCGGCATCAGCACGAGCGGATCGACCCCCGCGCCGCCGACGATCGCGACCTTGCCCTTGTCTTGCGGATCGAACCCCAGCGTCACCGGATCATCGGGATTCTCGAACAGGAAGCGGACGCCGGGTCCGTCGATCGCCTCACGCAGCCAGGTCCGGGCGGCCAGCCGCGCAAGGGCGGCGAGCTGCCCCTGTCTGGCCCCGAGGAAGCCGAGCCCGGTCAGCGCATAGACGCGCCGGTCGATCCCGGCGAGCCTGCCGGCCAGCCCTGCCAGCGCGATCGGCTTCAGCGCGATGCAGTGCAGGATATCCGGCCGTTCGGCTGCGATCAGACGCTTCAGTGTCTGGACCTGGCGCACCAGTGCCAGCGGCGAGAGGCTGCCCCGTTCCGCTTCGAGCGCAATCAGCCGGGCGCCCGTCGCCTCGATGACGCGACGATGCTGGCGCTCCCGCGCGATCACGACGACATCCAGATCCAACTCGCGCGCAGCGCGCGCCATCGGCAGGAAATGCGAGGCGAAGAACCAGTCTTCCGTGACGACGAAGAGGAGTTTGGGGCGGCGCATGATGGCCGGACATGAGGCTGAAGCGGACGAGAAGGTCAAGCGGCCCGCTTGTCAGGGGCCGTGCCGCAGACCTGTCCGGCCACGAGCCAGACAAGGCCAAACCCTCCATGGCTCAGCTATGGCGCGGTTCCTTCAGGGTCGGCAGGAACCAGGCGAGCAGGCCTATCGCCGGCAGGAACGAGCAGATTCGATAGATCGTCTCGATGCCGAGCTGGTCGGCAAATTCGCCGAGCAGGGCTGCCGCAATGCCACCGAGTCCGAAGGACAGCCCGTAAAAGAAGCCCCCGACCAGTCCGATGCGGCCCGGCATCAGTTCCATCGCATAGATCAGGATGGCGGCGAAGGCGCTCGACATGATCAGGTTGATGATAATGGTCAGGACGCCCGTCCAGAAGAGGTCGGCATAGGGCAGCACGAGCGTGAAGGGCAGCGCACCCAGGATCGAGAACCAGATGATCTTGTTGCGCCCGATCCTGTCACCGAGCATGCCGCCGAACAGGGCACCGGCCGCCGAGGACCCCAGGAACAGGAACAGCATGACCTGGGAGGTCTGGACGGAAACGCCGAACTTCCCGATCAGGTAGAAGGTGTAGAACGAGCTGAAGCTCGCGCTGTACGCGTTCTTCGAGAACAGCAGAATAATCAGGATTGCGACGGCCGGAGCAACGCTCGCCAGGGGCGGTGCCGGGATCGCGACCGGGTCGGCTGCACCCGCGACCTTGCCGCGCACCTGCCGCGGACCGACGAGTGCGGACTGCCCTGCGGTCCAGACCATCAGTGCCATGGCGATCAGTGCCGCCGCCGAGAACCATGCCAGGCTGCCCTGGCCGTTCGGCACGATGATGAAGGCTGCCAGCAAGGGCCCAAGGGCGCCCCCGGTCTGACCGCCGACCTGGAAGATCCCCTGTGCCAAGCCATGCTGCCCGCCGGACGCATTGCGCGCCATGCGCGTCGCCTCGGGATGAAAGATCGATGAACCGATGCCGACGCAGGCTGCCGCCAGCAATAGCAGCGAATAGCTGCTGGCAAAGGCCAGGCCGACGAGGCCGAACAGGGAAAACCCCATGCCGACGACCATCGAATACGGCATCGGCTTCTTGTCGGTGTAGAGACCGACCAGCGGCTGCAGCAGCGAGGCCGAGACCTGAAATGTCAGGGTGATCAGCCCGATCTGTCCGAAATCGAGCGCATAGGCGGTCTTGATGATCGGATAGATAGCCGGAATCAGCGACTGAATCATGTCGTTGAGCAGGTGCGTGACGCTGAGGGCGATCAGCACGGGCATTGTTGCGCGACGGGCGATCCCGACCGGCGTAGTCACATTCATGAGCTATGACTTATGTTTCGGCTAACCAGTCAGTCGCTCACTAAAGCAAGCCGAGAGGCCGGACAATTTCATTGCCATGCTCTGCAAGCGATGCTGCGCGTCGCCCAGCGCGGACACTTCACGGCTGGACCAGTTGCGGCCGGACACTCAAACGGGTCCGGCCCTCCGGAGGTTGCGGAGAGCCGGACTGCAAGAGGCCACGCGCTGGCTCAGTAGAGGCTGCAGACCCGGCGGTGGCCGACGACGTCGCCGAAACGGTTGATGCGCTCGACCAGCTCGCAGCGGCGGACGGGAGCATCCTCCTCATAGACCGGCTCGGCATAGGCACGGCCAGTTGAGGCAGCGAGCAATCCGCCGACGGCCAGCGCTCCGACGATGCCGGCACCGACACCCCAATACGGGCCGCGGTAGCGCGGGCGGGCTTCGGCGCCACCTACGCTGGCGAGGAGCGCGGTGCCGAGCGTGAAGGCGGCGAGAGTGGCGGCCATGCTCTTCCGGAAGGTGGTCATCGTCTGTCTCCTGCAGCTCGATCGGGAGCGAACCATTCGCCCTCCATGACCATTGGTCGCGGCAAGCGCGCAGAAGGTTCAAAGCAGCGCCGTTTTTTTTTTCAGGGGCGAGCCGTCGACATTGGCAGGGCGCGCGACAGGGCCGCCGGTCCGTCGACCCGGCCCGCTCCGAAGACAGGGTCCTTGCCCCTGCCGCCGAGATCGACGGCGCTTTCGCTCAGGAGCCTGCGCACCTCATCGAGGCCGAGCTCCGGACGCTTCTCGAGCAGCAGTGCCACGAGTCCCGAGACATGGGCCGCTGCGATCGAGGTGCCTGACGAGAAGGCGTAGCGTCCTTGCGGCTCGGCCGCGAGCACATCGACTCCCGGTGCGGCAACCGCAATGTAATCACCCCGGTTGGCCCCGGAGAACGGCTTGTCGTCTGCATCGCTCGCAGTGACGGCAATGACATTCGGATCGGCGCCCGGATAGAGCGGCGCCGCCTTGGCTCCGCCATTGCCCGCGGCCGCGACCGCGATCATGCCCTTGGTCTTGGCCCCTGCGAGCGAGCGTGACAGCAGCCGGTCCTGCGGGCCGGCGAAGCTCAAGTTGAGAATGCGGGCGCCCTCGCCTGCCGCCCAGTCGAGCGCCGTCAGGATATGGAAGGTCGTGCCATTGGCGGGCCCCGTCGTCGCCGCTCCCGAGAAGGCGCGCGCCGCCAGAAGCCGCGCGCCCGGAGCAATCCCCTGCAATTGCGCCTGCGCCAGGATCGCCGCCGCCATCGCAGTGCCATGCGCATCGGGTTGGCCTTCGCCGCCGAGCGCATCGAAGGAACCGGCAAGAACACCCTGCAGCTCCGGATGGCTGGTATCGGCACCGGAATCGATCACGGCCACGCGGATCGCCGCACCGCGCGCGATCTTGTGCAGATCGTCGAGATGCAGCTTCTCGACCACATATTGCGGCTGCAGCTCGCGCTTGGGCACAGTCGAGACAAGTGGCGGGATCGGAGGAAGATCCGGGATGACGATCGTTTTTTCGGCATCGTCAGGCCTGCCTGCTGGCGGTACCGGTACACCATCCGCGCCCGCCGGCTGGGCGGTGCCCTTCGGTTCGTCCTGCTGCAAGGTATAAAGATAGTTCGGCTGGGCACTGGCGACGCGCGGATCGCTCACCATCTCGGCCAGCACGCCCCTGGCGCTGCGGCCGCCCTCGAGACGCGCACGAATGATGGTCATGCCGGCAAGCGCGAACCGCCGGCTGGCAATCTGCGTCGCGCGATAGCGGCGAAGCACCGCCTCGGCTTGCGCATTCGGCGCAAGCTCGAACAGGATCTCCTCATTGACCAACCGCCGTTCGGTGGCCGGCGGGACGATCACATTGGGCTGACGCGCGGCCGGCCGGGCGGCTCGGGTCGGCGGCGGTGAGACGGGAGGAGCGGCGCGCCGCGTCCGGGGCGGCGCAACCTCTCGAACCGACGGCGGCCGCCGCGGCCTGCGCAACACCGGCTCCTCCTCATAATCCTCGATGATGACCGGCCGGCGGCTCGCTTGATCCAGGATCAACCCGCCGATGATGCCGGCGCCGACACCGACGGCCGCGGGCCCCCAGCTACCTCCGCCCGGATATCGTCCAGGATAACGAGGCGGCCGCCCAGGCGCGCCACCGGGACGCTGGTCGGGATAGGGCCTGGTCGTCGGGACGCGATCGCTTCCTGTCTCCGACCTCTGGCTCAGTCCCTGGCCCTGGCCGAAGCGCTGACCGCCGGTCCTGAAATCTTGAGCGGAAGCTGGGAAAATCAGCCCGATGAGCCAGACAAGGGCGGCGCAACCGGCAAATCGCGCCCACTGTTGATGCGACCTCCCGCTGGTTTGACGGAGCACGGCACCCACTCCCCATTTCGGCCCCAAGGCCAGCATCCCAAAGCCCCCGTCGCGCCCGCTACGGGGCCGGCGCTACGAAGCTGATGATCGCAGCCTCGGCCTTCATCCGCGCCGCGATGGCGTCGACCTGCGCCGGCGTCAGCTTCGCGTCGCCGACGCGCACCTTGAAGAAGCCGTTGGCGCGCGGACCGTCGACCACCGACGCCTCGTAGCGCTTGAAGAAAGCGGCAATGTCGGCGGCCCTTGCATCCGGTACGAAGCTGAGCAGGACATAACGCTCCGAGGACGATGTTCCCGGCGCAGACGCAGTCCGGAACCCACCCCCGCCACCGCGCAGGGCAACGCCCGTCAGCGCAACGCCCTGAATCGCGATCAATGCCAGAGCCGCGGCGCTGGCATAGGCAAGCTTTCGCGGCGGCAGCGCCGCCAGCCATTGGCCGAGCCAGCTCAGGAAGCCGCCGCGGGCCCGTGCCAGAAGCGGCGCCTGCTGCGGTTCGGCTTCGATGCCGGCCATCAGACGGTCGAGCGCGCGTGGCGAAGGGGCGCCCAGGCTCTCGTTGAGCAGGATCGTCTCCGCCATATCCTCACGGATGATCTCGAGCCGTGCGGCGAGTTCAGGATCAGTCGCCAGCGCCGTCTCGACGCGCGCCTTGTCGGCAGCCGAAATGCGGTCATTGGCGTAGAAGGGCAGCAGCTCTYCGAGCTCACGTCGCCTCGGATCGGTCGCGATGCCCTCAGTCATGGCGCACCTCCCGATTGGGCGGATCGAACCGGCCTCCGAAAGCACTCATGGCCAGCCCCGATCGATCCCGGCCGCCTTGAGCAGCTCGCCCAGCTTCTT
Source organism: Allobosea sp. 05T422_2 (assembly GCF_056396265.1). NCBI lineage: Bacteria > Pseudomonadati > Pseudomonadota > Alphaproteobacteria > Hyphomicrobiales > Alloboseaceae > Allobosea > Allobosea sp. 05T422_2. The sequence continues at coordinate 13,893 of NZ_JBFTLD010000105.1, forward strand.
GCGGGCATGGAAGAGCCGCGTCTTGACGGTGTTCTCGGGGATGCCGACAATCCGCGCCACCTCCTCCACGGAGGTCTCGTGATAATAGACGAGATCGATGACCTCGCGGTGTTCGAGGCTGAGTTTCCCGAGGCAGGCCCTGATCGCGAGACCCTTGTCCTGCTTCTGCAGCACGATTTCAGGATCGTCCGCCTCGTCCTCGATGGATTCGGCGAATTCGTCGTCCAGGCCAGCCTCGCGCCGCTTGCGCAGCAGCGAGTAGGCCTTGTTGCGGGTGATGGCGAGGAGCCAGGTCGTGACGCTGGCGCGCGCCTCGAACCGGTCCGCCTGCCGCCAGAGGTCCATGAAGACGTCACTGATCACATCCTCCGCAACCGTCTCGTCGCGCACGAGCCGCAGCGCGAAACGATAGACATGCACCTGGTGCCGCGAGAACAGCACCTTCATCGCGAGCCGGTCGCCCGAGGCGATCCGCTTGACGAGGTCTTCGTCGGACTCGGTATGCATCGCGCGGGGCCCTGCATGCCGGCTCGCAGGTTTGTCGCTGCGAATGCGGCGGAGGTTCAATCCGTTCCAAGATTAATGGCTCGCACGCATTGCGCCAGCCATTTGCTGCGACATCCTCAACCTGGGGTCGCGAACCCTGCCGCCGCAGCAGAGCCGCCCCCGAGCCGATCGCAGGGCGGGCCTGCTTTGCCAGCCTTCCGCCGCGCCGCGGAATCGTGGAAGCATGCGCCCTCGAACAAGGGGAGTTGGATATATGGCCGTTGCCAAGAGCGCGCGTGAGACTGTCTACCGGACGCAGAACTGGAACCTGACCAAGCCCTCGGCGCGCGGAAAGAACGGCATTGTCGTCTCGCAGAACCGCGAGGCAGCCGCAGCCGGCGCAGCGATCCTGGACGCTGGCGGCAATGCCGCAGACGCCGCCGTCGCTGCCTGCTTCGCGCTCGCCGCGGTCGAACCCTGGAACAGCGGTCTCGGCGGCATCGGCTTCGCGGTCGTGCTGAAGGCCGGTGAGCAGCGGGCGCAGGTCATCGATTTCGGCCCCGTCGCGCCCCGTCGCGCCGATCCGGCGGACTACCCGCTGACCGGCGCGATGAAGAAGGACCTCTTCACCTGGCCGGAGGTGGTGGACGACCGCAATATCCACGGACCGCTCTCCTTCTGCATCCCTTCGTCGGTTGCGGGCTATGCGGCGCTGAAACAGCATTTCGGCAGCGGACTGCCGGTCTCCGACCTCCTCGCCCCTGCGATCGCGCTCGCCAGGCGCGGGCTGGCGCAGGACTGGTACACGACGCTGAAGATCGCCTCCTCGGCCTCGGTCTTGCGGCTCTATGAAGAAAGCGCCCGCATCTATCTGCCTGGCGGCCTGCCGCCGGTGCCGCCCTATCAAGGTGTCCCGGGCTTCATGAGGCTCGGCAATCTTGCAGCGACCCTGGAGCGCCTGGCCGAGGCCGGCCTGCGCGACTTCTACGAAGGCGAAACCGCAAGGCGCCTCGCAGCCGATATCGCGGCAGTGGGCGGCGTCGTCGATGCGACCGACCTCGCAGGCTGCGAAGCGACCGTCCGGCAGGCTCCCGTGATCGACTGGCGCGGAACGCATCTGCTGCACACGGCCGGCGGGCTGACGGCCGCCCCGACGCTCGCCGCAGTCGTCGAAGGCATGGCGGCAGTCGCTCCGCCGACGGGAGGCCCGGACGCCGCCTGGTTCGCAAAGCTCTCGACGGTGATGCGCGAGGCCTATGCCGAGCGCCTCTCCGGACTCGGCGCCGCACAAGCTGCACCGGAACCGGCCGACACCTGCACCACGCATCTGACCGTGGTCGATGGCGAGGGCAATCTTGTCGCCATTACCACCACGCTGCTCTCGTCGATGGGCAGCCGCGTCGTGCTGCCCGAGACCGGCGTGCTGATGAACAACGGCATGATGTGGTTCGATCCGCGCCCCGGCAGCGCCAATGCGATCACCCCTGGCGCGCGACCGCTCTGCAACATGTGCCCGGTCGTGGTGACTCCGAAGGACGGCAACTGGCCGCGGTTTGCCATGGGCGCCTCGGGCGGCCGGCGCATCCTCGCCAGCGTCTACCAGAGCCTGGCCTGGACGCTCGATTTCGGCATGGACGTCGGCGAGGCCGCCCATGCGCCGCGCATCGACGTCTCCGGGCCGGATTCGACCAGCGCCGATTGCCGCCTGCCCGACGATGTTCTCGATGCGCTGGAAGCGGCCGGACCGGTCTCGATCGTCGAGCACGGGGTGCTGCCGATCAACTTCGCCTGCCCGAACCTGATCCGCGCCGACACCGACGGCGCGGAGGGTTGCAGCGATCTCGTATCGCCCTGGTCGGCCGCGGTCGCGGCAGCCCCTGCGGCCTGACGCGACTCCGCCCTGCGCCGGTCAGGCCCGGCGCAGGCCCCACGGATAGGGCGCGGAGCCCGGCAGCATGCCGGTCAGGCTCTTGCGATAGGCCGTGCGAATAGCGAACTGGCCGAGCGGGATGGTCGCAACCTCTTCCAGCGCCAGCCGCGCCAGGGCAACGGCCGCCTTCTTCTGGCCAGCCGCATCGGCGGCGTAGAGCCACTCCTCGGCCAGTTTCTCGGCGGTCTCGTTCTCCMACCAGCCGAACCAGCCCTTCGCTCCCTGACCACGGACGAGCAGCGACAGGGCCGGGTTGCTCCAGCCCACCGCCGGGCCGGTGGTGTGAAATATGCTCCAGCCGCCCTTCTCGACGCTTTCGCGATTGCCGCGACGCTGCACGACCGTGCCCCAGTCGCTGTCGGCCATCTGCACATTCATGCCGAGACGCTGCAGCAATTCACCGGTGACCTGCCCGAGCGGGCCGATATCGGGGAAATCGGTGGCGCTGATGATGACGACCTTCTCGCCAGCATAACCGGACGCCGCCAGGGCGGCCTTCGCCTTGTCCAGTTTTTGCGGCATCAGGTCTTCCTGCTCGCCGGTATAATAGGGCGTGCCGCGCGGCCAGAGGCTGCGGCAGGTCTGCCAGAGCGTGGTGTCGTCGCCCTGCGTCGCCTGCATGTAATCCTCCTGGTTGACCGCCATGCGAACGGCTTGGCGCACCTTGGGATTGTTGAAGGGCGGGTGCAGGTGGTTCAACCGCATGATCGCCATCCGGCCGGAGGTGTCGGTCGCCTCCCGCCTGATCTCGGGATTGCTCGCGAGCAGCGGCTGCAGGTCGGTCAACGGACGCTCCCACCAGTCGACCTCGCCCTTCATCAGGGCCGAAGCCGCGGTCGCGGGATCGGGCAGGACCTGCCATTCCACCCGCTCGAAATAGCCGGTCTTGCCGCCGGCGTTGCGGCTCGCCGGCTCGGGACGCGGCTTGTAGCCGGCGAATTTCTCGTAGACCACCCGGCTGCCGGAGACATACTCGCCCGGGATGAAGCGGTAGGGGCCGGAGCCGACGATCTCCGTCACCTGCTTGCTGGCATCGGTMACGGCCAGCCGTCCGGGCATGATGAAGGGCGGCGTATCGACCTTGGCGAGAGCCTCGAGCATCGTCGGGAAGGCGCGCGTCAGCTTGATCTCGAAGACCCGGTCATCGACGACCTGCCAGCTCTCGACCACCTTGGCCAGCAACTGCCCGTACGGGTCGCGCTGGCACCAGCGCTTCAGGCTGGCGACGCAATCGGCGGCCTTGACCGGCGCGCCGTCATGGAAGACCAGACCGTCACGAAGCGCGATGCGCCAGGTCTTGCCATCGTTCAGCACCTCGTGCCCTTCGGCCATTTGTGGCTGCGGCTTGAAGTCCATATCGGCGCCGAAGAGCGTGTCGAAGACATAGTAGCCGTGATTATTGGTCACGGTCGCGGTGGTCCAGATCGGGTCGAGCGCGCTCAGATTGGCCTGCGGCACGAATTTCATCAGCGTGGAGCGCCCGGCCTGGGCCCGGGCGAGAGACGTCAACGAGGCACTGCCGAGGCCGGCTGCGACGGCCCCCTTCAAGAATATACGGCGCTTCAACGGAAATCCCCTCTTGTCATTGTATTGGCGGCGACGGCGCGTCAGTCGAACCCCAGGAACCCTGGACTGTCGCTCAGGCGTCGAGCCTTCGCCAGCGCGGCGATGTCCGGCACCGGTCGCGCCGTACGTGGATCGCCTGCCAGCACCCGCTCGAGGGCCGCCGCAACGGCAAGCGCCTTGGCGTCGCCGCCGCGCGGACCGACGATCTGCAAACCAAATGGCATGCCGTTGCGATCCAGTMCGACCGGCAGCGAGATCGCGGGGTGGCCGACCACGGTGACGGCATAGGCCAGTGCCAGCCAGTGGAAATAGGTTCGCGTCGCCTTGCCGTCGATTTCGGCCGGATAGAGTTCGCTCCAGGGCCGCGGGCTCAACGTCACGGCCGGCGACAGGATGACGTCGAAGCGCGAGAAGAAGCTCTGCCAGTTCTTGTAGAGCACGGTCTGCTGCTTCAGCGCCTGGGTGACGTCGAGTGCGCTGTAGCGCAGTCCTTCCTCGACATTGGCGCGAACATTGGGGCCGACCTGTTCGGGCGTGTCGCGCACCCGCTCATGCATCGAGGCCAGGAAGGAGAGCGAGCGCAAGACCTCGAAGGTTTCGTCCGTGCCGCTGCAATCGGGCGTCGCCTCGTCAGCGACGGCAAAGAGGTGATTGAACAACCCGGTCTTCTCGGCAAAGACCTCACGGATATGCCGCTCGGTCGGCGCGAAACCGAAATCGGGCGTCAACGCGACCTTCAGCGAGGCAAGGTCGATCTCGGCCGGCCGCGCGAAATCCTCCGGTTTGCGCACGGTCTGGCCGAAGATCGTCGTTGCCAGCGGATCGCAGGCATCGTCCGAGACCATGGCCGAGAGCAGCAGGCAGAGGTCGGGCACGGTCCTCGCCATCGGGCCCAGCACACTCAGCGGGTTCCAGCCGAAGGGTCGCTTATCGCTCGGGACCAGCCCCGGTGTCGGCCGAAAGCCGACGACGCCGTTGAAGGCCGCCGGATTGCGCAGCGAGCCGCCCGTATCCGAGCCGGTCGCGATCGGCACCATGTTGGTTGCCRGCACGACGCCGGACCCGCCGGAGGAGCCCGCCGCCGATTTGGAGGGATCGAAGGGATTGCCGGTGACGCCATAGACGGCATTGCGCGTGTTCGCGCCGGCGCCCCATTCCGGCGTGTTGGTCTTTCCGGCGATGATGGCGCCGGCCTTGCGGACCGAGGCGACGATCAATTGGTCTTCAGGCGGCACGAAGTCCCGAAACAGCGGGCTGCCWTAGGTCGTCCGCAGGCCCGCGACATTCTCGAGATCCTTGATGCCGACCGGCAGGCCATGCAGGGCGCCGAGAGCATCGCCGCGCATCGTCGACTCATCTGCCATTCTCGCCGCCGCCCGCGCTCGCTCGTCATCGCGCGCAACCATGGCATTGACGGCCGGGTCGACGGCATCGATGCGGCGGATGCAGCTTTCCAGCAATTCGCTGGCTGAGAGGGACTTCGCCCCGATCAGGGCGCGCGCCTCGACGGCACTGAGATCGCAAGGTTCGCTCAAGGCAGGCCCCTCCATTGGCATGACGCGGCGCAAGGGCCGCGTCTCGTCAGCCAGATCGACAGGAGGCCAAGCTGGCATCGCGGGGACAGGCCTCGCAATGCACAGGATTGCATCGACCCGATGCGCCGGCCGGCGGTCGGGCCGATGGCCGGCTCGCGGGCCAAGATCGGGCCGCTTCGCCTACTGCATATTTGGCGGCAGAAGGTAAAGCGTCATGGCGAAAATCAGATAGACCATCAGCAGGAGCACGCCGACGAACCAGGTCGAGCGACCACCGCTGGTCGTCAGGAACGCGGTCAGCGTGGAAATGAGCACCATGACCACCGCGCCCGGCCAGAACAGCAAATTCATCGGCGCTGGACCGATGACGTAGCTGAGCAGGACCAGCACCGGAGCGACGAAGAGCGCGATCTGGGATGCGCTTCCCAAGGCGATGCCCACGCTCAGGTCAAGCCGGTTTCTGCTCGCGCCGGAGAACGCCGAGGCCATTTCGGCAGCGCCGCCGACCAGCGCCACGACGATGAATCCTACAAACGCAGGCGTCATTCCCAACGCAACAGCGGCTTGCTGCACGGATTCGATGAAGACTTCGCTGACCAGTGCCACGAGGACCKTAACGCCGGCCAGGGTCGCGAGAGCCAAGCCCAGCGGAAATGCCTCTTCGCCGGCCTCCGCTGTATCCGTGCTGCCGAAGAACTCCCGGTGTGACTTGAGCGAGAATACCAAGCCCAACGCATAGGTCCCGATCAGCAGCACCGACAGACCCACGCTCAATTGATGGGCGAAGCTCGATGACGCCACGGAGCCCGCATCGGGAACGATCGACGGAGCCAGCATGGCGACAACGGCAAGAAAGAGAAGGCTCGTTTGGAGGCGGGCACTGACCCGATTGTAGTCCTGCACATGGTATTTGAGACCGCCGATCAGAAATGACGCCCCCAGCATGAACAGAGTGTTGGTCACGATCGCTCCGGCGATGGACGCCTTCACCAACRTGAATTCACCGGCGCGTAGCGCGGCCAGCGCAATGATCAGCTCGGTCAGGTTGCCCAACGTGGCGTTGAGAAGGCCGCCCACGGCATCACCTGTCTTCACGGCAACGGACTCCGTCGCGTGACTCAGCAACGTCGCCAAGGGTACGAGTGCAAGTACGGCAAGCACGAACAGGAGTGTATGTGCTTCGGGCTTGAGGCG
>NZ_JBFTLD010000106.1:0-20576 GCF_056396265.1 Allobosea sp. 05T422_2
GCCTACGGCCGCTCGCGGTCGAGAGCCGAGGTCAGGCGGTCCGCTCAGGCAAGAGGTCCCGTCGGGCAAGAGGTCCTGTCAGGCAAGCGGTCCTGTCAGGCAACTCCAGTCGGGAATGCTCGCCTGCGGGCCTCCGGCCACGGTCGAATTCGCCGGCCTGGGGCTGGCATCGGAGCTTGTGTGATCAAGCGCATGCAAGCGGGCGCGGGAAGGGGAGATGATCCGAGGGAACCCCCGGAAGGCTCGGTCCGATGTCCCTTCACACCGCGTTTGCCCCTCAATCCATTGCCCGGGACGTCAGGGTTTCGATCCTTGCACGCGTTCCCGGGCTGATCGCCGCAGGCGCCCTGATCGGAGCCATCATCCTCATGGCCTCGGCCATGCTGCGCCTCCTGCCGAATGGCTTCGCTGTCTCGCTCCATGGCCTGTCGGCGGCATTGCTGCTGGCCTGCGCAGCTCTGGCCTTCGAGCACAGCGCGAAGGATGCAGGTCGGATGATCCGCGATAAATCAGCCTTCATCCGCAGGATGCGCCTGATCTGCCTGTCGGCAGCCTTCGCACTCGGCTTCCTGATCCCGGTGTTGATCAGTGTGATTCCGCGGCCCTGACCCAAAAGGCATCGCGTCCCCAAAGTGGGAGTTGATACAGCCAGCTAGAAGGTGCCGGGGAGTTCATCGGCTGTGCCTCCGGAAACGTCCGCGATCCGTTGAGAATTTCGGCTCGCGGTCGATAGAGCCGAACCATGTCCCCGTTGTAGAGGCTGACCGACCAGAACCCATCGACAGGAACGTTCGTGGCCTTCAGTTCCTAATTCGTAGACCCATCAATTCTGGTCGGGGCCACGGTGGGCCATGGTTGAATCCGCTTATGCCGCGATCGGGACCCGTTCCTTGGCAAGGGCAAGAGCGGCAAGCCCCCGGAGCGGCGAGACCGGCGCTCGTCGGCTCAAAAGCTCCGCTATTCCCCTCTCGAGGTCCGCATCTGTGACGCGTTCCGGATGCCGGCCCGGGCTGGCGGGGTCGGACCGGCTGAAGGCTGGCATTCGAAGGCCTCCGAGGGAGGACGCCGCGGCCCCGGGGCCGTGCCCTGTCGATTATCGGCACGTCGCTCTGATGCGGTGATCGAGCGATCCCATGACCGTGTCGTAGAGCGCATTCCCGATGAGCGCATCTTCATGGCCGGCATCGACATTGGGGTTGTCATTGACCTCGAGCACGAGGGGCCGCTCTCCACACTCCTTGACGTCAACGCCATAGAAGCCGTCGCCGACCGTGTCGGCGGCAGCCAGCGCAGCTGCCAGCACGGATTTGGGCGTTTCGGAGATGGCGACGGCCTCGGTCAAGCCTTCCCGATAGTCCCGTGAGCCCGCGTTCTGTACAACCTGCCAATGGCCCGGCACCATGTGATACCGGCAGGCGAAGAGCGGCCGGCAATCGAGCACCCCGATGCGCCAATCGAAGCGGGTCGGGATGTACTCCTGAGCGACCAGGACGGGGGAGCGATCGAACCATTGCAGGCAGCGCACCCGAAATTCGGCCTCGCCTTCCACCTTGCAGACGCCTCTGGAAAACGAGCTGTCCGGGAGCTTGACGACACAGGGCAGGCCGAGCAGCGGGATCGCATCGCCGATGTTCCCGCGGTGCAGGAGCAACGTCTTCGGCGTCGGCACCCGGTGGCGTTCGAAGAGACGGACCTGGGACACCTTGTCGGCGCAGATCCGCATCGAGATCGGGTCATCGATCGAGGCCAGGCCGAGTTCGGCCGCACGCAGCGCGAACTGGTGGGTGTAATCGTCCAGGCGCGTGTGATCCCGGATAAAAACGCCGTCGAACTCAGCCAGCCGATCGAGGTCGGCTTCTGCGACGATCGTAACATCCAGATCCAGCTTKCGTGCGCTGGCGAGAAACTGATCCATTGCAGCGCGATTGGACGGGGCGAGCGTCCGGCCGGGAGTCCAGAGGACGGCAAGCGCAGGTCGAGCCTTCCGCGCCGGGAGCGTGCGTGACGCTGCAGGGTCGCCTTGTGGAGCTGTCATCCTGCGCGACCCGGCGAGCTCCGCGTGCCCGATGAAGACCGGGCGTAGCTGCTGAACGTAACGATTCCCTGAATGCGAGGGATGGGTTCAGCCCTTGTCCGGGGTGTTGCCTCGCCGGGCGCCCCCTTCGATCGAGGAGATCGCCTTTTCAGCAGCCCTCAGCACCTGCCTTTGAAACGACACCCGCACAGGCCACGCTCGCCCGGCGGTTCTTCGTTTCAGAAGGCGCCATCGCATGGTTCTGTCAGAGGTTCCCGCCGAGCCGTCCAGAAGGCGGACGCCCCCGGCGCCGGTTCCGGGCGATCGCCAGCTCGGCCGCCTGGAGCTGCTGCTGCGCCTGCGTCGCAACCCGCTGACGATCTGGCGCCAGCAGCATTTCGAGGATCCGATCGTCGCGGGCAAAAGCGTGCTCGGCTATGGCGTCGTCATCTCGGACCCTGCTGCGATCCGACATGTGCTCGTCGAGAACAACGCGAATTATCCGAAGGACGCGCTTCAGAAGACCATTCTCGCGCCGGGACTGGGGCAGGGGCTGCTGACGGTCGAGGGCGACGCCTGGAAGCGGGCCCGCCGCACGCTTGCGCCGCTGTTCACGCCGAGGCGGGTCGAAGCGCTTGCCGCCAGGATGCTGCCCCCGATCGCCAGTCAGGTGGCGCGGATGGCGCAGCGGCGCCCCGGCAGGATCGTCGACATCGGCGAGGACATGACGCGGCTGACCTATGACGTGCTGGCCGAGACGTTGTTCTCGAACGCGATCGCGGGCGGCGCCGTGGCCTTCGGGCAGGCATTGACCCGCTATTTCGCGACGCAGGGGCGCATCGATCCTCTCGATATCCTGGGCGCACCGGCCTGGATCCCGCGGATCGGCCGCATTCGCGCGCGGTCCGCCATCGATTTCTTCGAGCGGCAGATCGAGGCGATCGTGACCGACCGGCAAACGCTGCGCTTGTCTCAACCGCCAAGCGCTCCGCATGCCCGCGATCTGCTGGATGCCCTGCTCGATGCGCGTGATCCCGAAACCGGCACGGGCCTCACTGACGCAGAGGTCGGCGCGAATATCGTGACCTTCATCGGCGCTGGCCACGAGACGACGGCCAACGCCCTGACATGGTCGCTCTACCTCGTCGCGATGGCCGACGATGTCAGGGAGCGCCTCGAGGCCGAGGCCGATGCGGTGGCGGCCGACCCTGTCGCCGCAGTGCTCGCTGGCGATCGCCTGACCATGACGCGCGCCGTGATCGAGGAGGCCATGCGGCTTTACCCGCCCGTGCCCTCGCTGTCGCGCGTCGCGATCGCCGAGGATCAGGTCGGGGGCGTCGCGATCCCCAAGGGCGCGCTCGTGATCATCTCGCCCTATGTGCTGCATCGGCATCGCTCCCTCTGGACCGCGCCGACGCAGTTTTGGCCGGAGCGCTTCTTGCCTGGAGCGCGCGAGACGATCGATCGTTATGCCTATCTGCCCTTCGGCGCCGGACCGCGGATCTGTATCGGCCAGCATTTCGCGATGATCGAGGCGGTGCTGAGCCTGGCACAGCTGATCGGCGCCTTCCGGTTCGAATATGCCGGCAGTGATCCCCCAGTTCCGCAGCAGCGGATCACGCTTCGGCCGCAGGGCGGCATGCCGATGAAACTCCGGGCGCGTCGTTAGAGCATCGGCCCGAAAAGTGGATTGCGGTTTTCGGGGCAAAGACGATGCAAACACAAAGGGTTAGATCATCAGGCCGGATACCATATCCGGTCTGATGATCTAGAGTGCTGTTCGCAAGCGTTGCGATCGATCGCCCCGGCCAGGGGGCGTTCTCCTCCGGGGCGTGAATAGTCTGCTGGCGCTGACCCAGCGTTCGTGGGGCAGGGCGGGAACAACGCTTCGCAATGTCCTAACGCAATCTACATCTCTCATCGCTAGCAAATCCCGGTCTCGCACAGGCGGTTCAGCCTTGCGGCGTCTGGCTGGGGGAAGCGGATCATGCATGCCATCGTCGGGCGCGGTGCCGGAAAGCTCGTGGGCGCCGTGGAGCCCTCGCTCCTGCGCGACGAACTGCTCGGCGAGATCTTCGAGGCATCCGTCCGGCGGACGCCTGAGCATACAGCCATCATCTTCGCAGCCGAGCGCGTCACCTATGCCGAGCTCGACGCCCGCGCCGACAAGGTGGCGCGCGCGCTGCGGGCGCGCGGCGTCGGGGCAGGGGCCTTTGTCGGCCTGTGGATGTCGCGCTCGCTCGACCTGCATGTCGCGCTGCTCGGCATCCTCAAGGCCGGTGCGGCCTATATCCCCTTCGACGCCGACGCCCCGCCCGAGCGCATCGGTGAATGCCTCGCCGATTGCGAGGCCCGTATCATCGTCATCGACGACGTCACCGGCGCGAAACTCGACCGGGAGCTGCCCGCCGAGGCCGTGCGCTGCCCCGACCTGATCGCCGCCGGCACGGACGCTCCGCCGGTCGATCCGCGCAGTGAGGGCGTGACGCCGGCGAGCCCGGCCTATGCGATCTACACCTCGGGCTCGACCGGCAAGCCCAAGGGCATCGTCATCGCGCACAGCAACATCTGCCACTATCTGCGCTCGTCGAACCACGTCTATGGCATGGCGGCTGACGACGTCTCCTTCCAGGGCGCCTCCGTCGCCTTCGATCTCTCGCTGGAGGAGATCTTCGTCCCCTATCTCGTCGGTGCGACGCTCTGGGTCGCCTCGGCGCAGGTGCTGGGCGAGGTCGAGCGCCTGCCGGCCTTGATGACCGAGGCCGGCATCACCGTGCTCGACACCGTGCCGACGCTGCTCGCGATGATGCCGCAGGACATCCCGAGCCTGCGCATCATCATCCTCGGCGGCGAGGCCTGCCCGCCGGCTGTTCGCCAACGCTGGTGCCGCCCGGGCCGCAAGGTCTTCAACTCCTACGGGCCGACCGAGGCCACCGTCGTCGCCACCGTCGACGAGGTCACGCCGGACGAGGCGGTGACGATCGGCCTGCCGATCCCGAACTACACCTGCTATGTCGTCGACGAACAGATGGCGATCGTCGGCCCCGGCACCGAGGGCGAGCTCCTGATCGGCGGCCCCGGCGTCGCCGCGGGCTATCTCGGCCGTCCCGAGCTCACCGCCGAGAAGTTCATCGCCAATCCCTTCGGCGGCGACGGCACCGACCCGGTGCTCTACCGCTCGGGCGATGCGGTCAGCATTTCGGAGAAGGGCAAGATCCACTTCCACGGCCGCATCGACGATMAAGTCAAGCTGCGCGGCTTCCGGCTCGAGCTCGGCGAGATCGAGGCCAGGCTCTGCGACCTGCCCGGCATCGCGCAGGCGACCGTGGTGCTGCGTCGCGACGACGACATCGACCGGCTCGTCGCCTTCGTGGTGACGGACACGGCGACCGCCTTCGACCGTGCAGCGGTGCGCGCCGCCCTGAAGGAGACCCTGCCGCCCTATATGCTGCCCTCGCATTTCGAGGAGATGGCGAGCCTGCCGCGCCTGACCTCGGGCAAGGCCGACCGCAAGGCGCTGAAGGCGGCGCCGCTGACGATGGCGGCGTCTGCCGAGGAGCAGGAGGAGCCGCGGAGCGCGACCGAAGCCGCGCTGCTCGACGCCGCCCGGCCGCTCTTCCCGGGCCAGACGATCGGGTTCGAGGCCGATTTCTTCGCCGATCTCGGCGGCCATTCGCTGCTGGCGGCCACCTTCCTTGCCGGCGTGCGTGCCAATCCCGCTTTGCCGAGCATCACGCTGGAGGACGTCTACAGCCTGCGCACCCTGCGCGCGATCGCCGCCCGGCTCGACGAGCGCAGGCAGGCCAATATCGGCCGGCCGCCGGCGCGCGATCTCACCTTCACGCCGCCGCCGCTGCGGCGCCGGCTGTTCTGCGGGCTGGCGCAGCTCGCCTGCATGCCGGTGCTGCTGCTGGCGCTGACCGGCCCCTGGCTGACGATCTATGTCATCTACGAGCTGATCACGGTCGACGGGCGCGTCGAGCTGCGCGAGATCCTGATGATGATGGGCATCTATGCGCTCGTCACGCTCTCGGTGATGATCGCCGGCATCCTCGGCAAGCGCCTGGTGCTCTGGCGCACGACGCCCGGCTGCWATCCGCTCTGGGGCGTCTATTTCTTCCGCTGGTGGCTCGCCCGCCAGTTCACCGGGATGGTCCATCTCAACCTGATGCAGGGCACGCCGCTGGCCAGGGTCGCCATGCGTCTGCTTGGCGCCCGGGTCGGCAAGGGCGTCTTCGTCAGCGGCTTCGAGGCCGGCGCGATCGACCTCGTCGAGATCGGGGACGACGTCACGCTCGGCGGCAAGCTCAGCCTCGCCAATGCCGAGGTGATCGGCAACGAGCTGGTGATCGGCACGATCACGATCGGCAAGGACGCCTATATCGGCACCTCCTGCGCCATCGGCCATGACACGGTGATCAGGGAGGGCGCCGAGCTCGCCGATCTGACCGCGCTCGCCGCAGGCAGCCGCGTCGGCGCCTTCGAGCACTGGGACGGTTCGCCCGGCCATCGCACCGGCAAGGTCGATCCCGCGTCCTGGCCCCAGCACGCCCAGCAGCCCTCGGTGCCGGTCAGGGCGCTGCAGAGCGTCTTCTTCGGCGCCATGCTTCTGGTGATGCCGGCGCTGGCGCTGCTGCCGATCTTCCCGGCCTTCTTCATTCTCGACCGTTTCGACGGGCCGCTGCAGGAGCTGGTCGGCATCGACTATCGCTGGGTCCTGCCGGTCCTCGCCTGGCCGACCGCGATGGTGCTGATGTTCGCCACCGTCCTGCTCGTGACCGCGATCCGCTGGCTCGTGATGCCGCGCTCGGTCGAGGGCACGCATGCCATCGCCTCCGGCTACGGCCTGCGCAAATGGACCGTGGGCCTGGCCTCGGATGTGATGCTCCAGAGCCTGTCCTCGCTGTTCTCCACGGTCTACATGCGGCTCTGGTACCGCATGATGGGCGCCAAGATCGGCAAGGACACCGAGATCGCCACCAATTTCGGCGGCCGCTTCGACATGATCGAGATCGGCGCGCATTGCTTCGTCGCCGACGAGGTCGTGCTCGGCGACGAGGATGTCCGCCGCGGCTGGATGACCGCAAAGCCCGTGCGCACCGGCGACCGGGTCTTCATCGGCAATGACGCGGTGGTGCCGCCCGGCGCCTTCCTGCCGACGGGCTCGCTGCTCGGCATCAAGTCGAAGCCGCCCGCCGACGTGGCGATGCAGCCCGGCGAGACCCGCTTCGGCAGTCCGCCGATCCTGCTGCCCTCGCGCCAGCGCTTCGACGATGCCGACATCGCCAAGACCTTCCGGCCTCCGGTCTGGCGCCGCATCCTGCGCGCCGTCCTCGAGCTGTTCAGCGCCTCGATGCCGACGATGATGTTCATCACGCTCGGCACGATCACGGCCGAGCTTGTCCTCTTCCCAGCCCTCGAAAGTGCTCAGAGCTGGGGCGAGTTCGCACCGGTCTTCATCGCCTGCGCGGTCGGCACCTCGGTTGCGCTGGCGAGCGCGGTGCTGCTGATGAAATGGCTGGTGATGGGCGTCTACCGGCCCGGCAATCGCGGCCTCTGGTCCTGGTGGGCGCTGCGCACCGAGGCGATGACKACGCTCTACTGGGGCACCGCCGGCGCGATCCTGCTCAATGCGCTGCGCGGCACGCCGATGCTGCCCTGGGTGCTGCGCCTCTTCGGCGTGAAGCTCGGCCAGGGCGTCTATCTCGACTCGACCGACATCACCGAGTTCGACTGCGTCAGCATCGGCGACTATGCCGCGATCAACGCGACCGCCAACCTCCAGACCCATCTCTTCGAGGACCGGGTGATGAAGGTCGGCCGCATCGAGATCGGCCGCGGCTGCGCCCTCGGCGGACTGACCACGGTGCTCTACGATACCAATGTCGGTGACCACGCCAGGCTTGGCCTGCTGACCATCGTCATGAAGGGCGAGACGATCCCGGCCAAGACCGAATGGGCCGGCGCGCCTGCCGCACCKGCCTGAGGCGGCCTCGTCCGGCGGAGCGCCCAAGCCTTCGGGCGATGGGCGCGCTCATGCACGGAACCGATCGGGTGGATTGCTGACGTTCGCGCCAGCTCCAGAGATTCATGCCTTGCCCGAAACCCGGCATTCGCTATCGGGCCATACGGGCCTCCAGCGCAGAACGATTGCCGCCACCCTCAACCAATCGTCGTCCCGCTGCTATTTTGCGGCCGGTATAGAGAACATTTCAGGTATTGTTCCGCCGGAACGGATCGTCTTGATCCAGTCCTCCTCCTTCAGCAGATGCGCCTGCGCGGCGGCCAGGACCTCCGCAGCGCGCTCCAGCGGTACGACAACAACGCCGTCGTCATTGCCGAGGACGATATCGCCCGATCGAACCGGCACGCCCGCGACCGCGACGGTGCCATCGATCGTTCCGCCAAATCCGTGATGCGGTCCCCTCGGCACGATGGCGCGGCAGAACATGGCGAAGCCGGCCTTGCGCAGATCGGAGACGTCTCGCACCGCCCCGTCGATGACCGCCCCGCCGATCCGCCTCTGAACGKCCTCTTCCGTCATGACCCCGCCCCAGACGGCCGTGTCTTCGACGCCGCCGGCATCGACGACGATGATCTCCCCCGGTCTGGCCGCAGCGATCAGCGAGCAGATCGGCCCGCAATCGCCGACCATCGTCGTTACGGTGCGGGCCTGGCCGCAGAGGATCGTGTCGGCAGCGATTGGCTTGATCGCCGCCTTCATCACCTGCGTGCGGTTCATGCAGTCGGAGGCTACGGCCGGCGGGATTGCCCGCCAGGCCTGGAGTTCTTCGGCGCTGAGCGCCCTGAAGTCGGTTTCGCTCTGCTGAAAGGCCATTGTCTTGTTCCCGTGTGCGAGAGGTGTTTGCCGGCCGTCAGTTCGCCTTGGCGTCCCAACCGGGATTGACGTTGTTCCGCAGCCGTCCCTCGAACAGGAATTCGAGCAGGATCTCGGCGGAGAAGGTGCGCATGTCGAGATAGCCGGCCTCCGAGTAGAAGGCGGCGTGCGGCGTCACGACGAGGCGCCCGGCGAGCCAGGAGGCGTTGCCGCGCCAGGCCTCGATCAGCGCCGGCGTCGGCACCGGCGGTTCCTTGGGCAGCACGTCGAGGCCGGCGGCGGCGATGTGGCCGCTCTTGAGCGCGTCGTGGAGGGCATCGACATCGACGAGCCCGCCGCGGGCGATGTTGATGAAGATGCTGCCGGGTTTCATCGCGGCGAACTGGGCTGCCCCCATAAGATTGCGCGTGTCGTCGGAGAGCGGCACATGCAGGCTGACGACGTCGGCGCGGCGCAGAAGTTCCTCCTGCGTGCGGACGCGCTCGATGCCCAGGCCGAGATCATGTCCCTCCGGCTGGAAGGGATCGACATAGATGACCTTCATGTCGAAGGCTGCGGCGCGGCGGGCGACCGCCGTGCCGATGCGCCCCATGCCGATCGCGCCGAAGGTCGATCCGCGGATACGGCGCACCACCGGCACGTCCTCGGCGACGAAGCCGGCGACCGGATCGGCCTTCAGCCGCGCCTCATAGCTGCCGAGCCCCCGCACGAGATGCAGCAGCATCGCCAGCGCATGGTCGGCCACCTCGGTGGTGCCGTAGTTCGGAACGTTCGAGAGCGGGATGCCGCGCGCGCGGCAGGCGGCGCCGTCGACATTGTCGAAGCCGACACCTACCCGCACGATCAGCCTGCAGCGATCGAGCTTGGCGACCACGTCGGCCGTGATCTTCATGCGGTGCCAGACCAGCACCGCGTCACAACTGCGCCAGATTTCGTCTGGAATCGCGTCCGGATCTGTCTCGTCGAAAACGATGTAGTCCAGCCTGTCGCCCGAGACGCCGTGCTCGACGTCGAGATCGCGCAGATGCGCGTCGGGAACCAATACCTTGAGGGCAGTCATCGCAATCAATCCTGGCCGCAGCGTTTCAGAGAACCTTGTCGAGAAAGTCTTTTAGGCGAGGGTCGGAGGGGGCCTTGAAGAGGGTCGCGGGCGGCGCGTGCTCGACGATGACGCCGCGATCGGTGAAGAACACCTCGTCGGCGACCTCCTGCGCGAAGCGCATCTCATGGGTCACCAGCACGCAGGTCATGCCCTCCCGCGCAAGATCGCGGATGACGCTCAGCACCTCGCTGACCATCTCGGGGTCGAGCGCGGCGGTGACCTCGTCGAAAAGGATGGTGCGGGGCTGCATGGCCAGCGCCCGCGCGATCGCGACACGTTGCTGCTGGCCGCCGGAAAGCTCACCCGGATAGGCGCCCTCCTTGCCGGTCAGCCGAACCTTGGCGAGCAGGGCGCGGGCGCGCTCCGTCACCTCCGCAGGTTTCTCGCCGAGCACCTGGATGGGCGCCATGGTGAGGTTCTGGAGTACCGTGCGATGGGGGAAGAGATTGTACTGCTGGAACACCATCGCGACCTGATGGCGCAGCGGGATGAATGCGCGGTCGGTCCGGAGTTTCTCCACCTGGAAATCGCCGACGCGGATGCTGCCGCTGTTGATCGGCGTCAACCCGTTGATGCAGCGCAGGATCGTCGATTTGCCGGAGCCCGAGGGGCCGATGATGCAGACAACGCGGCCATCGTTGACGGAGAGCGAGACGCCCTTGAGCACGGGGAAGGCGCCGAACGACTTGTGGACGTCGCGCAGTTCGATGAAGGTTTTCGGAATGGCGGTCGTCATGGTCACCTCGCTCGCACGCGCCGTTCGAGCCAGCGTGTCAGGATCGCGATCGGAAAGCTGAAGAGGAAGAAGAGCAGCAGCACGAAAATGTAGACGGCCGTGGCGATGTGATCGCCATCGCTGCCGATGACCGTGCGCGCGACCGAAATCACGTCGGAGGTCCCGGTGACCACGACGAGGCTCGTGCCGATGAAGAGCATCGCATAGATCGTCATCAGGTTCGGCGTCATCAGCGGCAGCGCCTGAGGCACCACGATATGCCGCAGGATCTGCAGCCGGCGATAGCCGAGCGAACGCGCCGATTCCCACTGCCCGCTGGCGATGGCCTCGACGCCGCCGCGAAACACCTCGGCGATGTTCGCAGTCACCGGCAGGGCGAGCCCGACGATCGATTTCACCATCGGCGACAGGAAGACGGTGGCGCCGAAGACCGTGACCTCGAAGGGCAGCAGGTAGAGCATCGCGTAGAGCACGACCAGCCAGGGCGAGTTGCGCAGCACGTTCATCACGAATTCGGAGGGAATGCGGATGAGTTTGCCCTGGGAGATCAGTCCGATCCCGAGCACGGCGCCGACGGCTGCAGCGATCGCCATCGCCCAGAGGCTGATGAGGATGTTCGCTGCGAAGCCCCCGGTCGAGCCGCTGAAGTCGGCCGAGCCGGAGAGCAGCAGCGGCGTGCGCAGCCAGATCTTCGCGAGAATGGCCGGCGTTTCGGCGCCATACACGGCGAAGAGCAAGGCGGCGAGCACGGCCGGAACGCCGATGATGCCGAGCAGGAAGGCGCGCCATTCGCGGCTCATGACGCCTGGACTCCGTATCCGGGGATGCGGAAGACGTCGCCCAGCCGGCGCAGGATGACGACGGCGAGGCTCGCCAGGGCGACGTAGAGAATCCAGATCAGCAGCATGACCTCGAGATTCCTGAAGGTCTCGAGGGAGATCTGCGTCGCGCCGTACATGATGTCGGGAACCGCGACGAGCGCTGCCTGCGACGAGGTCTTGATCAGGCTGACGACGTTGTTCGTCATGGCCGGCATCGACAGCCTGAAGCCAATCGGCAGCTCGACATGTCGAAAGGTCTGGAAGCGCGTATATCCGAGCGAACGCGCGCCTTCGACGGTCTGAGACGGCACGGCGAGCAGACCCGAGCGGATGATCTCGACCGCAATCGCGCCGTTGTAGAGACCCAGCGACAGCACCACGCAGGTGAAGCCCGAGAACAACGGCACGCTGCGGCCCGTCGTCGGATCTGTCAGCTTCAGCCCGACTTCGGAGAGCATGAAATAGAGGAAGAAGAGCTGCACCAGCGGCGGCGTGTTGCGGAACAGCTCGACCAGAACGGTCGTCAGCGTCTCCAGTACCGGCAGGCGGAAATGCAGGCACAGCGCGCCCGCCACGCCGATCACCAGCATCAATGCGATGCCGAGCAGGCTCATCAGGATTGTCGTTCCCAGGCCGCGCAGCAGCCAGGTCTGGTAGAGGCCGTCGCTGAGCCAGCTGTAGTCGAGGCTCATGACAGAGGTCTCCGATCCCGCAGCAACTCGACCTCCGCCAGGCCACGCAGGTCATCGATGCCGAGTAGCGCCATGGCGATGTCGATCTCCTCTGCCARCAAGGCGATGGCCTCGGCGGCGCCACGCTGGCCGCCGATGGCCGCCGCCATCAGCATCGGCCGTCCGACGAAGACGAAATCGGCGCCGAGCTTGAGCGCCTTCAGCACGTCGGCGCCACGCCGGATGCCGCCGTCATGCATGACGGTCAGCGTCAGGCCGCGCTCGGCGATACGCTCCAGGGCCGCCAGCGAACTGGCGGCGCAGTCGACTTGCCGACCGCCGTGATTGGAAACGATGATGCCGTCCACCCCGGCCTTCTCGGCCACGGCCGCATCGCCGGCCGCCATGATGCCCTTGATGACCAGCTTGCCCTTCCAGCGTCGGCGCACCGCTTCGATATGCGGCCAGGACAGCGCATCGCGCCGGCCGATATCGCGGACCAGGGTCGCGGAAAAGACCGGGGGCCCCTGTCCGGCATCCATGTTCTCGAAGCGGAATTTCAGCGCGGCCAAGCGGTCGCGCAAGAGAACGCGCCGGAGCCAGCCCGGGCGCGACAGGCCCTGCCAGGCGAGGCCCAGGCTCGGCTTCACCGGTGAATGGAAGCCGTGCCGCGCGGCGCGCTCGTGCTTGGGGTGCACGGCGGTGTCAGCGGTGATCACCAGAGTGTCGAAGCCGGCCGCCTCGACGCGGTCGATCAGCCTCGCGATGCGGTCCGCTTCGCCTGGAACATAGGCCTGGAACCAGCTCGTCGCGCCGGCCGCCCGGACCTCTTCCATCGCTGTCAATGAAGCGCCGCTGAGGATGAAGGGGATGTCGGCATCGGCGGCGGCCCGCGCGAGCGCAATGTCGCCATCCGGGGCGATCAGCCGGCTGAGCCCCATCGGCGCGATTCCGAAGGGCAGGGGCCTTTCGACGCCGAACAGCGTTTTGGCGAGCGAGCGCCGCGAGACGTCGACGAGCACCTTGGGCAGGAAGGCGAGCTCGCCGAATGCACGAAGGTTGCGGGCGTGCGTCGCCTCGTCGTCGGAGGCGCCGGCGAGGTAGTGATAGAGCGCCGGCGGCAGCATGCGTCGCACGCCGGCATCCAGGCCGGCGAGGCCGGCGCTGCGATCGATGGCGCGGCGCCTGTTGCGAGGAGCGACCTTCAACGCATGCATGATGAGCCGAACCCCGCTCGCTCGCGCCTGACCCTCCGCGCTCGCGCTACTGCGCCTTCTTCGCATCGGCAGCGCGCTTCTGGACGTATTCGCTCTCGCCGAGATTGTACTTCTTCTCGCCCTCGACCATCAGCCCGCCGGCCTCGGCCTTGATGATGGCCGTGTCGACCGCCTTGAGGAATGCGGGCTCGTTCTTGCGCACGCCGCCGGCGATCGGGACGTATTCGAAGGTCTGCAGCGCGATCTTGTACTTGTCCTTCCAGCCGTCCTCCATGACCTTCATGTTCAGGTTCGGGCCGTCAAAGGCGATGGCGTCGCAGCGGCCGCCCTGGAAGGCGCTGAAGATTTCGGCGGTTCCGGTGAACAGCACCAGCTCGGCGCCCATCTTCTCGCTCAGCGTCCGGTTGTAGAGATTGCCCTGGCTGCCGMAGATCTTCTTGCCGCGAATGTCGTCCCAGCTCTTGTAGGTCGCTTCCTTCGGCGCCATCAGGACGATACCGGCCATGGAATAGTAGTGCTGCGTGAAGTCGATGACCTTGCCGCGATCCGCGGTGACGCCGAGCGTCGCGAAGATCACGTCGATGCGGCCGGCATTCAGGAACTCGATCCGGTTCGAGGCGACGACCGGGACGTATTCGATCGCAGTTTCCGAGCCCAGCAGGTCCTTGGCGACGGCCCGGGCGAGATCCACCTCGAAGCCGACATTCTGGGCCTTGGGGTCCAGATAACCGAAGGGGATGTAGTCGTTGCGGATGCCGACGATGAGCTTGCCGCGCTGCTTGACGCGGTCGAGTTGGTCGGCTTGCGCGGCGCCGAGCGAGGCGGCGAGGCCGAGCCCGATGAGCGATGCGCCGGTGAGGTAGCGTGCGCTGCGAACCGTGCCGGCCGAGACGGACATCATGGCGCGCAGGCGCCGCTGGGCGTTTTCGATGAACATGACGATCCCCGTTGTCCGAACGCTTGCCGGAATGTCCCTCGGACATCCTCGTGCGTCCTTGAGGGGATGATCATCTTGCGGAATATAATTTTCCAATAGAAAATTATCGCTGCAGAATAACTGGAGCTTATGCTGTCACATGAACGTCCGCCAGATCGAGGCCTTTCGTGCCGTCATGACCACGGGCAGTGTGACGCGCGCCGGCGAGAGGATGAGCATCTCGCAGCCGGCAGTCAGCCAGCTCATCGCCCTGTTCGAACGCCATTGCGGCTTTCGCCTCTTCGAGCGGCAGGGCAGCAAGCTGGCCCCGACGCGAGAGGCCCAGGCGCTGTTTGCTGAAGTGGAACGGATGTTCGTAGGCGTCGGTCAGATTGCCCGGGTCGCGACGGCGTTGCGCGACCAGTCTTGGGGGGCACTCAGCATCGCCGCCTTTCCCGCCATCGCCCGTCGCGTCGTGCCCGACATTCTGTGGGGCTTCTGCAAGGACAGGCCCGACACGCGCTTTCGCATCGAAAGCATGCGTTCCCGTAGCCTGATCGACGCCGTCGCCACCCAGCATGTCGATGTTGGCTTTAGCTTTCTGCCGAGCGATCGGCCGGAAGTCGAAAGCACGCATCTTCACCGGCTGCGCGGGCTCTGCATCCTGCCCGCCGGCCATCGCCTGGCCACGCGCCGATCCATCGAGGCTCACGACCTGACGGACGAGGACTTCATCTCGCTCGGGCCGCAGGACCATTCGCGTTTCGTCATCGACAGGATCTTCGAGGAGCGAAAGATCCAGCGGCGCCTGCGCATCGAGGTCGGCCAGTCGGAGACTGCCTTTTCCTTCGTCGCGGCCGGCGCCGGTGTGGCGGTGGTCGATCCGATCAGCGCCTACAACAACACCAACCCCGCCGTCATCATCCGGCCGTTCTCGCCTGCGGTCGAGTTCGACATCTGGCTCATTCGCCCAAAGGCGGCGCGATCCTTCAACCTCGTCGACAGCTTCGTCGCGCATGCCCTGGCCGAGCTGGAACGCTTCGCCGACCACGTCGCGCACGGGCACGGCATGAGTGATGWAATGCCTGCACCTGCCGAGGCGCCGCGCGCATGAACATCCGCCAGATCGAGGCCTTCAAGGCGATCATGGAACTCGGCAGCTTCACTCGGGCGGGTGAGAGGCTCGGGCTGTCTCAGCCGGCCGTCAGCAAGCTCGTTCTGCTGCTCGAACGCAAATGCGGCTTCGGCCTGTTCCATCGTCAGAGGAACGGTGTCATCCCCACCGCTGAGGCGCAGATGCTGTATGCGGAGGTCGAACGCGTCTTCCTCGGCGTCGATTCGATCCAGGCGCGCGCCAGGGCGATCCAGCGGCTCGACTATGGCGAAATCCGGCTCGTGGCCTTTCCCTCGCTCGCCACCCGCATCCTTCCGCCGATCCTGGCCGAATTCCTGGAGGCGCGGCCTGGCCTGCGGATCGAGATGTCGAGCCGCAATTCCTGGCTGCTGGTCGAGCGCATCGCCACGCAAGCCGTCGACGTCGGCTTCGGCATGTTCGCGGCTGACAGGCCGGGCGTGCGGTTCGAGAAGCTCTGCACCATGCGCGCCGTCTGCGCACTGCCGCCGGGCCACAGGCTGGCCGGACTGGATGTGGTCCATGCGACCGATCTCACCGGGGAACGCTTCGTCGGCATGGTCGAGGAGGATCGCGCGCAGTTGCAAGTCGACAAGGCCTTCGCCGAAACCGGAGCCCGGCCCAACGTCGTCCTGACGGCGCAACTCACCGAGGCCTGCTGCTCATTCGTCGCGGCCGGCGTCGGCGTGTCGGTCGTCGATCCGTTGAGCACCGAAGGTTTCGCGAGCGGCCAACTGGTCGTTCGCCCTTTCCGGCCCGCCGTGGATTACGACATCTGGGTCGCCCTGCCGAGCTTCCGCGATGCCGCGCTCGGCACGCGCGCTCTCGTCGAGCATGTCAGGACCGGCTTGACCCGCAAGCTCGCAATCATGGCGACAGCCATCGGGGAGCCTCCGATCTAGCATATCTTTTCGTTATGTCTGGGGCGGCAGAAGCGATTTGACCGCAGGCCTCGTGCGACCGCCTCTATCGTGGAAGGAACTTCTTCGCGAAAGAGAGGCAGGAATGCCGCCCATCACAGTCCTCACCCCCACCGGAACGCTAGGTTATGGCTTTGGCGAAGAAGCGCTCGCGCGCGGCATGTCGCTCAACCCAGCCGTGATCGCCGTCGATGCCGGGTCGACCGATCCGGGTCCGCATTATCTCGGCTCGGGCAAGCCCCTCGTCTCGGACGTGAGCATMAAGCGCGAGCTGACCGCCCTGATCCGTGCCGGGCGTGCGGCTGGCATACCGGTTATCGTCGGCAGCGTCGGCGGCGCGGGATCCGGCGTCCAGGTCGATCGCACGGCGGCTCTGGTCCGCGAGATCGCCAGCGAGAACGGGCTGCAGCTCAGGCTGGCCACCATCCGCTCGGATATCCCGATCGAGCGCGCGAAGCAGGCGGTGGCGGCGAACGAGGTGCTCGGCTTCGAGGCCGGCTACCCCCTGACGCAGGGCGCGCTCGACGAAACGGTCACCCTGGTCGCGCAGATGGGGCATGAACCGATCTGTGAGGCGCTCGACGCAGGCGCCAACGTGATCATCGCCGGCCGCGCCTGCGACGACTCCGTCATCGCCGCCTATCCGATCTGGAAGGGGGCCGATCCGGCCCTGGCCATCCACATGGGCAAGATTCTTGAATGCGGCGCATTCTCTGCCGARCCATTCGCCATGGATGTGATGCTCGGCACCGTGGACGAGGACGGCTTCGTGCTGGAGCCCGGCAGCATCAGGCGGCGGGCTTCCGTCAAATCCGTCTCCGCACATTCGCTCTACGAGCGCGAGAACCCGTTCAGGCAAGGCGGCCCGGGGCATGAGATCGACCTCACCGGTTGCTCCTTCGAGCAGCTCGGCGATAGGCAGGTGCGCGTCACCGGTGCCAGGCTGACCGAGACCGAGGACTACTATGTCAAGCTGGAGGGCGCGCGACTCGCCGGCTATCGCTCGATCGCGATCGCCGGTATTCGCTGTCCGACCACGATCGCGGCGCTCGACGGCATCCTGGACCAGCTCGAAGAGCGGGCACGCGACTATTTCGCGCCCGATCTTATTTCGGTGCAGTTCCATGTCTATGGCCGCGACGGCGTGATGAAGGAGCTGGAGCGGGAGCATTCGCCAGCGCGGGAAATCGGCCTCGTGATCGAGGTCACCGCCGCTTCGCAGGAACTTGCGCATGCCGCCTGCCACCAGATCAGCGGAGCCATGCTGCACCATCACTACGAGGGCATCATCAACCCCTCCGGAAACCTCGCCTTTCCCTATTCCCCGTCCGACCTCGATGTCGGCCCCGTCTACGAGTTCAGCGCCTATCACCTGATGAAGGTGGCTTCGCCGACCGAGCTTTTCCCAGTCACGCTGGAGGATTTGTGACATGGCCGCCCGTCCGCTCTGCGAGATCGCCGACATCGTTCGCAGCAAGAATGCCGGTCCCTACCGCATCACCTTCGACATCCTGTGCAGGGAGAAGGCGAACTACGAGACCATCCGGAATTCCGGCGCGATAACGCCGGAGACGGTCGCGAAAGCTTACAGTCTTGACCCCTCGGACATCTCATCCTTCTTCGAGATCGACATGGCCAACGCCATCAAGATCACGATCAGGCGCCCGCGCGCCCAGGGTTCCGCGGGCGAGGGCGACATGTATGGCTGTCAGCAGCACGTTCCGTTGATGAACATGCTCGTCCCAATAGGTTAGACCACGCTGCGCTTGAAAACCGCGATCCACTTTTCGGGCCGATGCTTTCCTGGAACGGCCAGGCCTCCTGGCGATGGTCGCGCTCATGCACAGGACCGAGTCCGCCGTCTCCGCCATCTCGCTCTGGCCCGCCCTCGAAAGCCCGGGCCGTCATCCCCGGGCCAGCCGCCGCCCTTCCTGACGGCGACGCCGGGACCGCTGCTCCCCTGCGGCGATATGAGCGTCGCGCGCGGGGGGCGAGAGGAGCGCGGCAGAGCTCGACCAGCTTCACCCGGTCGCCGGCCTTGATCGCTGTGATCAGCGCCCCATGCTCGGCGCGAGCCCTGCGCCGGATGCGCGGGGTTTGCTGCCGTGATCGAACGGGCGCCATGAACTTTCTGYGCCATCATCTGGATCGGCGCGACCAGATGCGCGTTGCCGCAACTGGTGAAGAAGACCCGGTCGCGATTGGCGCGAAATGGCAAGACGGGCAGGCGGCCCATGCACGAAATGCCGCGGAGGCAGTCCTGGCGGGGCGGATCACGGGTTTCCCCCGCCCCCTGGGCTGGCGATAAGCCGCAGCACGGACGCGGACCCATTCGGTCATGCCCCGATGAGCACATGAATCAGAGACGCCAATGAGGTGCCGTTCCATGCGAATGACGTCGATCTACAGCCTGAGTTTCCTGGTTCTCGCGCCATGCGCGGCGTATGCGCAGACGGTTCCGGTCAATGTCGACAACTTCAAGCGCGCCGAGACCGATTTCTATATGGCAAAAACGGCCGCTGACGGCGGCTTCGGCAAATTCGCCCATAGCAGGACGCCGACACCGATCGACAAGCAGCCCGTGGTCCGGATGAACCGGGATACGCTCTACTCCCAGGCGCTCTTCGACCTCGAYGCCGGCCCGGTGACCATCACCCTTCCCGAAGCCGGGAAGCGCTTCATCTCGATGCAGGTCATCAGTGAAGACCATTACACCCCGATGGTGGTCTACAAGCCCGGCCGCACGACGCTGACCAAGGACAAGGTCGGCACCCGCTATGTGTTCGTTGCGGTCCGTATCCTTGTCGACCCCAACGACACCAAGGACCTCGCGCAGGTTCACGCGCTGCAGGATGCGCTTAAGGTTGAGCAGAAGTCGGCTGGCAAGTTCGAGGCCCCGAACTGGGACCTGGCTCAACAGAAGAAGATCCGTGACGCGCTMGAAGCGCTGTCGGCGGCATCCGGCAGCTTCACCAACGCCTTCGGCCCGAAGGGCAAGGTCGATCCGGTCAAGCACCTGATCGGCACGGCAGCCGGCTGGGGCGGCAACCCCGACAAGGACGCATCGTACCCCTCGTTCACCCCGGCCAAGAACGACGGCACAACGGTTTACAAGCTCAAGGTCAAGGATGTCCCTGTCGACTCGTTCTGGTCGATCAGCGTCTATAACGACAAGGGCTTCTTCCAGAAGAACGATTACGACGCCTATTCGGTCAACAGCATCACCGGCAAGAAGAGTGCCGATGGCGCGATCGACATCCAGTTCGGCGGCTGCGACGGAAAAATCGCGAATTGCCTGCCGATTACGCAGGGGTGGAATTACACGCTTCGGCTCTACCGTCCTCGGGCCGAGATCCTGAATGGCAAGTGGACGATGCCGGAGGCGCAGCCTGCATCGTAGACGGCATCAGCCCCGTTCGTCCGGCCGGCAAGCAGCGGTAACCTTCCACCCGCTCAAGCCGTTGGCCGCATGGTGAAACCGGGACGGCGGTCGTCCGCTGTTCCGGTCCTCCTCGGACGGAGACTGAAGCTTCGCAACCTCGGCGTCCTCGCTCCGGACCGGATKAACACCCTATCGAGAGCTCACATCGAGATCATCGGACCGGATATCGTATCCAGTCCGATGATCTAACCCTTTGTCTTTGCATCGGCTTTCCCGAAAACGGCAGTCCACCTTTC
Organism: Allobosea sp. 05T422_2; assembly: GCF_056396265.1. NCBI lineage: Bacteria > Pseudomonadati > Pseudomonadota > Alphaproteobacteria > Hyphomicrobiales > Alloboseaceae > Allobosea > Allobosea sp. 05T422_2. The sequence goes on from NZ_JBFTLD010000106.1 coordinate 20,046, forward strand.
GGGCCGATGCCCTAGAACCGGACGTCGAGCCTGCCCTTGAGGGCATGATCGCGGGCCTTGTCGCTGATCGCGGCGCTGTAGCTGACGCCGAGCGTGGTGGTCGCGGTTGCGCGCCAGGCGAGGCCGGCCTCGGCCACCAGGGCGTTGCGGKCAAGCGGGGCGGCGTAAGTCTGAAACGGCGTTGCTGCGCCGAGGAAGGCGAGCTTGGCTGCGGGCGTCGTGTCGCCAAAGGCATGGCGCCAACCGAGCATGCTGCGGGCCAGCAGCGGCGTCGCGCCCAACTGCATCTCGGCCCGCAGGCCGAGCGTCGAGAAGCCGAGGCGCTGATCGCGGCCGAGCACCTGCAGTGCGGTCGGGCCACCTGTCTCGGCGTCGCGGCTGGTGCGGACCGTGACGGCTGCGATCTGCGCGAAGGGCTCGAACGAGACCGGCCCGTAGGGCAGGGCGTAGCCGATCTCGGCGAAGGCCTGGGCGGTCGCGCTGCGGCCATCGAAGCGCAGCACATCGGAGATCCCGGGCAGTGTCACCCGG
>NZ_JBFTLD010000107.1:0-20557 GCF_056396265.1 Allobosea sp. 05T422_2
CGGGGGGACCGCGATCATCGGCGTGTTCTCGCTGCTGGTTCTGACCCCCGTCATCGCCTTCTATCTGCTGGTCGACTGGGACCGCATGTGCGCGACCGTCGACAGCTGGTTGCCGCTCGACCATCGCGACACCATCCGCGGCCTGCTGAGCGAGATKGATAAGGCGATCGCCGGCTTCCTGCGCGGCCAGGCGCTGCTCTGCATCCTGCTCGGGACCTTCTATGCCGTCGGATTGAGCATCGTCGGCGTCAACTTCGGCGCGCTCATCGGCATCATCAGCGGCTTCCTCTCCTTCATCCCCTATGTCGGCTCGCTGACGGGCCTCGTGCTGTCGGTCGGCGTCGCGATCGTGCAGTTCTGGCCGGAGTGGACTTGGCCGTTGGTGACGCTCGGCGTCTTTGCCGCCGGTCAGTTCATCGAAGGCAACATCCTGCAGCCGAAGCTCGTCGGCGACTCGATCGGCGTGCATCCGGTCTGGCTGATGTTCGCGCTGCTTGCCTTCGGCTCTCTCTTCGGCTTCGTCGGGCTCCTGCTTGCGGTTCCCTTGGCGGCAGTCATCGGGGTCTTGAGCCGTTTCGCGCTTCGGCAGTATCTGGCGAGCAACATCTATCATGGCGGCGATGTTTCGAAGTCCGCCGAAGCCCGCAAGCGTCTCGGAGCCGATGTCTGACCATACAAGCCGCCCGCGTCAGCTCGCCTTCGACCTGCCCGTCGACAGCCGCCACGGCGTCGAGGATTTCCTGATCGGCCCGTCCAACGAAGCCGCCTATGGGATGATCGAGGCCTGGCCGCACTGGCCCGAGGCCTGGCTGCGCCTGGTTGGCCCGGAAGGGGCGGGAAAGACCCATCTCGCGGCGATCTGGGCCAAGGCGGCCCATGCCTGGGTCATGCCCGTCTCCGAGGTGACCGAGGAGAACGTGCCGCACCTGATCTCCGGAGGGGCGCTCGTCGTCGAGGATTGCGACAGAGGGCCTCGCGACGAAGCCGCCCTGTTCCACCTCTTGAACGCGATCAAGGCGAAGCGCGGCTCGCTGCTGCTGACCGCACGCGCAGCTCCCGATCAATGGGGCGTACGTATTCCCGACCTGTTGTCGCGCCTGCGGCTGGCGCCCCATGCGACGATCGCGCCGCCGGACGATGCGCTGCTGCGGGCGCTGCTGGTCAAGCTCTTCATCGACCGGCAGCTCATCGTCGATGCCGGCATCATCGAAGCGCTGACGCTGCGGATGGAGCGCTCGTTTGCCGCGGCGCGTGCACTGGTCGACGCGCTCGACAGGCTTTCGCTGGAACGCGGGCGGCGCGTCACGCGCGCCCTGGCCGGCGAGGTCCTGGCGGACCTCTTTCCGGATGATGCGAACTGAACAGGCAGCGCAGCCAGGCAGGTTGGAAGGAGAGCGGTATGGCCGACGGACGTGAGATCCGGCTGTTTTCCTACGGCACATTGCGCCAGAGGAACGTCCAGCTCGCCACATTCGGCCGAGAGCTCGAAGGCCGTGACGACGCCCTTGTCGGCTTCGCCCGCACAATGGTCGAGATCACCGATCCGGAGGTGATCGCCACCAGCCGCGAGACGCATCATCCGATCGTGACCCGGTCCGGCAATCCTGCCGACGAAGTGGCCGGAACCGTCTTCAACATCACAGCCGCGGAGCTCGCCGCGGCCGATTCCTACGAGGTCTCGGATTAGCGCCGGATTGCGGTGTGGCTCAGATCCGGGACCGAGGCGTTCGTCTATGTCCGGGCTGCGGACGCGTCCTGAATCGAACGTTCAGGCCGCGCCTTCCGAAGCCGACTTGGCCGACGGCCCAACGAGGCGTGCATGCATGGCCTCGATCAGAAGTTCATGCGCACGGGCTGCGATCGCGTCGAGCGAGGGCGTCCGCACGAACATCGCGGCCGCCTTCTCGCTGAGCTCCTCGCGGCTCGGCAGGACCGGCAGATGCCATTGCGCAACGGCGTCCTGGGCCTGCTGCTGCATTTCGGCCAGCCGGTCACCCGCACGTTGCTGCAGTTCGGCGAGCGCTTCGCGCAAATCGGCGAGCGTCATCGTCGGCAGATGCAGCTCCGACAGGGCAGGGCTCGCCGCATAGGCTTCCCGGAAGGCGCTGACGACGCGGTCCAGCGGCACCGAAGCCGCAAGCCGCTCGGCAGAGCGTTCGATGACGCGCGGCGGCAGGGCCTGCGAACGATCGACGACGGCCTKCGGCGGCGCCTTCAGGTCCCAGACCGCGCCGATCTTCGAGAGACCGAGGATCACGTAATAGGTCGGGTCCCACTGCCACCAGCGGAAGCCCTKACGCACGCTGTACTGATAGGCGTGGTGGTTGTTGTGCCAGCCTTCGCCCATGGTGATGATCGCCAGCCACCAGTTGTTGCGGCTCTCGTCGCCGGTCACATAGTCCTTGTCGCCATGCACATGCGCGAGCGAGTTGATGCAGAATGTCGCGTGATAGACCGCAACCGTCGACCAGAAGAAGCCAACGATCAGGCCGGCCCAGCCGCCGATCGCGAAGCAGAGGCCGGCAAGCAGGATCGCGGGCGCCAGCTCGAAACGGTGCAAAAGGCGCAATTCGGGGAACTTCGTCAGGTCCTGAATCGTTGAATCGTCGAAGGTGCTGTGATCGCGGCTGAAGATCCAGCCGACATGCGAATAGGCGAAGGATGTCATGACCGGCGAATGCACGTCATGCTCGGTATCGGCATAGCGATGATGGTGACGGTGCTTGGAGGCCCACCAGAGCACGCTCTTCTGCGCCGTCGATTGGGCCAGCAGCGCGAGCAGGAACTGCCCGAAGCGGCTGGTCTTGTAGGAGCGATGTGAGAAATAGCGGTGATAGCCACCGGTKATCGCGAACATCCGCAACCAGTACAGCCCGATCGCGAGCCAGACCGAGGTCCAGGTCACACCGCTCCAGAGCGCCCCGAAACAGGCGAGATGCGCCAGCACGAAGGGAACGGCGGATGGGTAGACGATGTCGCCATCATCATGAGGGGCAGTGCTGTCGCTCAAGAATGCTCTCTGTGGGGTTCGCGCGGATTCGCCGCTTCGGTGCGGCACGGGCCGCATGTCCAGCGGCACCAAACAGGACGAGCCGGCGCCGCGCAAGTAGGCCACTCGCCGCAGCATGGCAAGGAAACCACGTGGGAAGGCAATTGGTTCGAGGCAACGCAGGAATAGCACTCGCCCGTCATCGAAGCGTCACGCTAGGATGGCTTCAAGTTTGACAGGCGGGCGATCTCGGCCCGGCTTGCGTTCGAGACGAGGGCGAAACTCATGAATATCGAACCGACAAACGTGAAGGCCGCGGACATCGCGCCTCAGGTCGGTCCCATCGGTCTGCGCCATTCGCCGGCCCGCTTCGTCAATCGCGAGCTGTCCTGGCTGCAGTTCAACCGTCGGGTGATGGAGGAGGCGTCGAACCGCAACCATCCTCTGCTGGAGCAGCTCCGCTTCCTCTCGATCTCTGCCAATAATCTCGACGAGTTCTTCATGGTCCGCGTCTCGGGCCTGCGCGAGCAGCTCAAGGCGGGTGTCGTCACGCCCAGCCAGGATGGATTGACCCCGGCCGAGCAGCTGATCGAAATCGCCAAGGCGACGGCCGATCTTACCGCCGACCAGCAGGCGCGCTGGGTCGAACTCAAGCGCGAGCTGGACGATAATCGGATCGTGCTGCTGGGGCCGAAGGACATCGGTGCGCAGCACCGCACCTGGCTCGAGGACCACTTCCTCCATCTCGTCTTCCCCGTGCTGACGCCATTGGCGATCGACCCGGCGCATCCCTTTCCCTTCATCCCCAACCTTGGCTTCACGCTGGCGCTGGCGCTGGAGCGGATCAGCGATGGCCGGCAGCTCGACGCGCTGATCCGGGTTCCCGGGAAGATCGACCGCTTCATCGAGCTGCCCGATCTGGCACGCGACGGCGTGCACCGCTTCATCACGCTGGAAGACACCGTCTCGCTCTTCATCGGCAAGCTCTTCCCTGGCTACGACGTCAAGGGAACCGGCTCGTTTCGCGTCATTCGCGACTCCGACCTCGATATCGAGGAGGAGGCCGAGGATCTGGTCCGCGTCTTCGAGACGATGCTGAAGCAGCGCCGCCGTGGCGTCGTCATCCGTCTCGAGGTCAGCGACGGCATGCCGCCGCATCTGCACCGGCTGATCGTGCGCGAACTGAAGGTCGATCCCGACGAGATCGTCCAGGTCGATGGTATGATCGGGCTGAACGAGCTCTCGCAGCTGGTCGGCGTCGACCGGCCGGACCTCAAGTTCAAGCCGTACAACGCCCGCTTCCCCGAGCGCATTCGCGAGCATGGCGGCGATTGCTTCGCCGCGATCCGCCAGAAGGACCTGCTCGTCCACCACCCCTATGAAAGCTTCGACGTCGTCGTGCAGTTCCTGCAGCAGGCGGCGCATGACCCCAACGTCGTCGCCATCAAGCAGACGCTCTACCGCACCTCATCGAACTCGCCGATCGTCAGGGCGCTGGCCGAGGCTGCCGAGGCGGGCAAGTCGGTGACGGCCCTGGTCGAGMTCAAGGCGCGCTTCGACGAGGAGGCGAATATTCGCTGGGCCAAGGATCTGGAGCGCGCGGGCGTGCAGGTCGTCTATGGCTTCATCGAGCTGAAGACCCACGCCAAGCTCTCGATGGTGGTGCGGCGCGAGGCCGGCCAACTCGTCAGCTACTGCCATATCGCGACCGGCAATTATCACCCGATCACGGCGCGCATCTACACCGACGTCTCCTTCTTCACCGCCGATCCGGTGATGGGGCAGGACGTCGCGCGCGTCTTCAACTTCATCACCGGCTATGCGGAGCCGGCCGAGCTGGAGCAGATGTCCGTCTCACCGGTGGGGCTGAAACAGCGCCTGCTGTCCGACATCGCCGAGGAGATTGCCCATGTGAAGGCAGGCCGCAAGGGTGCGATCTGGGGCAAGTGCAACTCGCTGGTCGACCCCGAGATCATCGACGCGCTCTATGATGCGAGCCAGGCCGGTGTGGAGATCGACTTCGTCGTGCGCGGCATCTGCTGCCTGAGACCCGGAATTCCGGGGCTGTCGGAGAACATCCGGGTCAAGTCGATTGTCGGACGCTTCCTCGAGCACACCCGGATCTATGCCTTCGGCGCCGGCTTCGGCCTGCCCTCGGCCAAGGCCAAGCTCTATATTTCCTCGGCCGATCTGATGCCGCGGAATCTCGATCGGCGCGTCGAGGCATTAACCCCGATCCAGAATCCGACGGTGCACCAGCAATTGCTGGAGCAGATCATGCTGGCGAATTTCCTCGACAACGAGCAAAGCTGGACCATCTTGCCCGATGGTGGCTCAAGACGCATTGTCCCGCCGCCGAGCGACGAGTCGTTCAACGCCCACAAATATTTCATGACCAATCCGAGTTTGTCCGGACGTGGAAAATCGCTCTCCAATTCAAGCCCCCGCAGCCTTGCGCGCCGGACCGGCAGAAAGGCTTGACCCGGCGTTGATCCCGGGGCGGCTGAGCCTCGGCGAGACGCTCGCCATCGTCGATATCGGCTCGAACTCGGTGCGTCTCGTCGTCTACGAGATGCTGTCGCGTTCGCCGGCGCAGGTCTTCAACGAGAAGGAGATGGCCGGCCTCGGCCGTCAGGTCGCGACAACCGGGCGGCTTGCCGATGACGCCATCGAGAAGGCGCTTGGCGCGCTCGTGCGCTTCCGCATTCTCTGCGAGGCGATGCATGTCCGCGATATCCGGGTCATCGCGACGGCTGCGGCACGCGACGCCGCCAATGGACCTGCGTTCATTGCGCTTGCCGAGCGGGCGATCGGCCAGCCGATCGAGCTGATCTCCGGGGGGCGTGAAGCCTATTTGTCGGCTCTCGGCGTGATCTCGGGCTTTGACGCACCGCGTGGCGTCGTCGGCGACCTTGGCGGCGGCTCGCTTGAGCTTGCCGCCGTCGACAACGACCGGGTGGGCGAGGGGGCCAGCCTGCCGATTGGCGTGCTGGCGCTGCTCGACCGCTCGAAAGGCTCGGTCAAGCTCGCCGAGAAGATCGTCCGCGAGGCACTCGACAACCTGCCGCAGCTCGCCGCGATGCGCGGACGCGATTTCTACGCCGTCGGTGGCACCTGGCGTGCGCTCGCAACGTTGCATCAGCGCCAGTCGGTCTATCCGCTGAGCGTGATGCACGCCTACACCGTGCCGGCGCGGGACGTGACGGAATTCGCCAAGCTGGTCGAGCGGGCCGACAGCGCCGTGCTGGAATCGATCGAAGCAGTGTCCTCGGCGCGCCGGCCGCTCCTGGCCTATGGCGCACTGGTGCTCGACCAGTTGATCAAGCGCGGCCGTCCCAGGTCTGTTGTGATTTCGGCCAACGGTGTCCGCGAGGGACTGTTGCACGAACAGCTCCCCGACGAGGAGCGCAGGATCGATCCGCTGCTTCAGGGGGCACAGGACTACAACCAGCTCAGGGCCCGCGACCCGCGGCATGCGATCGACCTGATTGCCTGGGTCGCAAAGCTCTTCGCCAGCGCTGGCATGCATGAGGATGCGGCAAGCCGCCGCTTGCAGGACGTCGCCTGCCTGCTCTCGGATATCGGCTGGCGCGCCCATCCGGACTATCGCGGCGAGCAGAGCCTCAATGTCATTGCCCATGCCGCCTTCAACGGCGTGGATCACCCCGGCCGCGCCTTCCTGGCGCTCGCCGTGTTCCATCGCTATGCCGGCGCCAAGAGCGACACGCCGGTGGCATCCGAGCTGCGGCGCCTCCTGACACCCCGGCAGCTCGAACGCGCGCTGCTGCTCGCGGCGACGTTCCGCGTGGCCTATCTGCTTTCGGCGGGCATGCCCGATATCCTGACCCGCATTTCGCTGACCTGCGTCGACCGCCGGCTCGTGCTGCGCTTCCCGGCAGACCTCAAGGCGCTGTCGAGCGAACGGGTCACCGGGCGGCTGAAGCAGCTCGCCCGCCTGCTCGGCCGCGAGCACGAGGTCGCGGCGGGCTAAGGCATCGGCCGGAAAGAGGGTTCGATCATCGGGCCCGATGCGATACCGGGTCCGGGGACCTAACGCCTGCTGACATCGACCTCGGTCGCCGAGCGTACATCGACATCGACAATCGCGAGGTCGGGGCGATCGATGGCCGGATAGGCGCGCGTCTCGCCTGGCCGTTGCACGAAGACCAGGCTGGCGAGGGCAGGGTGGCTCGCCAGTTTCGAACGTGCCAAGGCTGGCTCCATGGCGCCGGGAAGCACCAGATGTGCCTTTCTGCMTCCTTCGAGGCAGGCATGCAGGTCGCCGAGGCTGAACAGGCCAAGCGGCAGCAGCTCGACACCTGTCAGGATCGCCATACCGGGCCCGGAGGCGAGCGCGGCGAGGTCCCCGCCGACCAGCGTGGTGATGATCCGTGACGAGGCCAGCGGTTTCAGCAGGCGCGAAATCTCCAGCGCCTTGCTCAGCAATGCGCGTTCCGAGATGGCCTGCGGTCCCGCAAAGCTCCTGCTGTCGACGACCTGGAGGGCCGGGCGTTCCGTCGATTCCGGCAGGGGGTGGCGCACGCCATTCGCAATCAGGGTATCGAGCGGAGCGACGCCGTCGGGAATGTCACGGCCGAAACCGCCGACGAAGCGCGTTCCGAAGGCACGCATGGCAAGTGTCCGCAGCATCAGCAATGGGCGAACGTGCCCGATGCGGCCGGCGCCGAGGGCCATCACCGCCCCCGATGCCTCGATCAACCGGAGCAGATCCAGCTCATTGGCGTGCAGCGGCAACATCAGCGGCGAGAGGCCGGAGCGCAAGGCGGCCAGAATGGAAACCAGTGCCTCGGGCCCCAGCGGTGCAAGGATCGCGACGCTCGCGCCGGGCTGGGCATGATTGGTGCTCAGAAGCCCGGCGAGGCGCGAAACCCGGTCGTCCAGGTCCACGAAACTGAGGGAGCGCGGCTGCTCGTCGCTCCAGCTGCGGCGTCCGGGGGGATCGCGCAGCGCCGCCTCGTAGCCGCGGCTGCGCACCAGGGCCTTCAGCAAAGTATCGAGATCGAGGCCGTCTAGCAGGGCAGCAGCGTCGTCGTAGTCAGCCCGCATCGACGATCCTTCAGTTCGCCGGAGCGGGCGGCGCCGGGACGCGGGCCAGAACTTCGGTGGACAGGAAATAGGCCGGCCTGCGGGCCGGCAGCACGACATCGCGTGAACGAGCGAGCCAGGTCTCGGGCAAATAATAGAGCGGCACGACATAGAACCCGGAGATCAGCAGCCGGTCGAGCGTGCGCACCGAGGCAAMGAAATCGGCGCGTTCGCGGGCGGAGAGCAGCGTTTTCAATACCGCGTCGACGGCCGGCGATTTCACGCCTGCATAGTTCAACGAGCCCTTGCGCTCGGCATTGCTCGAATCCCAGCGCCYGACCTGCTCGTTGCCGGGAGAGGCCGAGGCCGGCCATGTCCACTGGATCATGTCGAAATCGAAGGTGGAAAGGCGGCGCCAATACTGCACGTCGTCGATCAACCTGACCGTGACGGCGATGCCGAGCCTGGTCAGCGACTTCGCATAGTTCAGCGCAAGCCGCTCCTGCGGCCGGCTGGTGACGGTGATCTCGAAGCTCAGCGCCTCGCCGTTCTTGCTCTGGCGCAGCACGCCGTCCTGAAGTGCGTAACCAGCGCTCTGCAGCAGATCGAGCGCCTTGCGCGCCTGATCGCGGTCACGGCCGGAACCGTCGGTCGCCGAGGGCATCCAGGTTCCCGCGAGAACGTCCTCCCGGACGGCCCCGGGGAAGCCTGCGAGCAGTGCCTTCTCGCGCGCATCCGCCGCCACTCCGAGCGCGGAGAGCTCCGAATCCGCGAAGAAGCTGCCGGCCCGTCGATAGACGCCATGGAACAGATTGCGGTTGGCCCATTCGAAGTCGAACAGGATGCCGAGCGCCTCGCGCACCCTGACATCGGCGAAGACCGTGCGGCGCGTGTTGAAGACGAAGCCCGTCATGCCCTTCGGCGCCTCGAAGCGCAGCGCCTCCCGGACGATGCGGCCATCGCGCACGGCGGGAACATCATAGCCCGTCATCCAGCGTGTCGGGTCCCCTTCGAGACGGATATCGTAGAGGCCGGCCTTGAACGCTTCGAAGAGCGTATTGGCGTCTCGATAGAAATCGTAGCGGATCTCGTCGGCATTGAAGAGACCGCGGGTCAGCGGATGATCCTCGGCCCAGAAGCCGCTGCGGCGCTTCAAGGTCAGTGCCTCGCCCGGCTTCACGTCACTCACGAGATAGGGACCGGAGCCGAGAGCGGGCTTGAAGCTGGTCTCTGCGAAGGTTTCCGCATTGGTCGCGTGCTTGGCGAAGATCGGCATGGCGCCGATCACCAGCGGCAATTCGCGATTGGAGCCGTCGCCGAGCTCGAACTCGATCCGGCGCAGCGTGGGCACTGCGACCTTGGTCACGCGCCCGAGACTGGAGCGGTGGAACGGCTTGCCCTTGGTCCTCAGCATGTCGAAGGTGAAGCGCACATCTTCGGCAGTGACTGGCTGGCCATCCGAAAAGGTGGCCCGCGGATCGATCTCGAAGGCGAGCCGCGTGCGGTCGTCATTGAGCTCGATCTTGCTCGCCAGCAGGCCATAGGACGTGAAGGGCTCGTCAGCCGAGCGGAAGAGCAAGCTCTGCTGCACATAGCGGGGCACGGCGTCCGGGGCGACGCCGAGCACCACGAGCGGATTCAGGCTGTCGAAGGTGCCCTGCAGGCCAAAAATGATTCGCCCCCCCTTGGGAGCGGCCGGATCGGCATAGGGCAAATGCGCAAAGCCCTTCGCCAGGGCGGGCTCGCCATGCATGGCGATGGCATGATCGACCGATGGCGATTCGGCGCGCGCAACCGCGCCCGCCGCCAGAACGGCGGCAAGAATTGCGAAGATATGCCGTACCGCAACGCCAATCGCTGCAGCCGGCGCAAGATATGAACCCATTGCCTGACCTGATTCCCAGCGGCAAGAATAACACGGCTTGCCGGCCGTCACGTAAGCTGTTCAGACTGGAAACCTGCAGCAGAACTCGCTAAACGCAGCGCGAGGTGTCATTCAAACGCCGCAATCGCAACCGATGTGCACGGCCTTCCAGGGGCTGGCGCGCGTAAGCGATTGAGCCCGTCGACAATGATGCGCGCGGCTTGCGAAGTCGTGTTTCGAGATTCGCCTGGTAAGGAAAACCATATGACCGCTTCGTTCAGCCCGTCTCAGCGCCTGTCCGCCCGAGCGTTCGGCCTGGCCATGAGCGCCGTGATCGGCCTCAGCCCGGTCGCCGCCTTCGCTCAGCAGCAGCGTCCCGCCCAGCGCCCGGCCCAGCCACCGGCTCAGCAGCAGCCCGCGCAGCCGCCGGCCGGACAAGCTCAGCAGGGTGGTCCCACCGTCGTTCAGGTCAAGCCGGAGCCGTCTCAGACCAGCTGGACCAAGGTTTGCGGCAAGGATCAGGCCGCCAACAAGGAAATCTGCTACACGACGCGCGATTTCGTCTCGGATCAGGGCCAGCCGGTGCTTGCGGTTGCCGTCTATGACGTCAAGGGCGACGCGACCCGGATTGTGCGCTTCCTGATGCCGCTCGGCCTGATGCTGCAGCCTGGTGTCCGCTTCGGCGTAGACGCGGCGCAGCCGGTGCCCGGCCGTTACGCCATCTGCTTCCCGAACGGCTGCTTCGCCGAGGCGCAGGTGAAGGACGATGTCATCAACGCGATGAAGAAGGGCAATACGCTCAATATCAGCGTGCAGAATCAGACCGGCCGCGAGGTGACCTTCTCGATTCCGCTTGCCGATTTCGGCAAGGGCTTCGATGGCGCCCCGATCGACCCGAAGGTGCTGGAAGAACAGCAGAAGCAACTGCAGGACGAATTGTCCAAGCGCCAGGAAGAGCTGCGCCAGCGTCTTGGCGGCGGCGGAGCCAATGCGGCTCCGGGCGCTCCGGCGGCTCCCGGCGCGGCTCCCGCTCCCGGCGCTCCGGCTGCTCCCAAGCCCTGATCGGGTTGCCGTTCGCACAAACAGAAAAGGCCGGCCCCTCGGGGCCGGCCTTTTTCATGGGCCTTCTGCGTTTGCATCAGCTTTCCCGAGAGCCGGAACCCACTTTTCGGGCGGGCACTCCAATGGCGTCGGGCGGCGGGATCAGTTCAGGTCGGCCTTGTCGATGAGATAGCGGCCCTTGCGGTCGCGCCTGAAGAACTCCTTGGCCTGCGGATGGCGGATCGGCCGGCCGGATTCGTCGATCACGAGATTTTGCTCGGAAACATAGGCGACATATTCCGTCTCCTCGTTCTCCGCGAAGAGATGGTAGAATGGTTGGTCCTTCGACGGGCGCAGGTTCTCCGGGATCGCCAGCCACCATTCCTCCGTATTGGAGAAGGTGGGGTCGACGTCGAAAATCACCCCTCGGAACGGATAGACACGGTGTTTCACCACCTGCCCGATCCGGAATTTCGCTGAACGCGCTTCCATGTCTCGCCTTGATCCGTCCTCAAGCCGGCAGGCTCTCATACTGCCGGCTAACGTMGCCATCTCGCGCATGCGGTAGGATTGCGTCGCAAATAGGTCAAGATCAACGGCTGAAAGTCGCTAGTTCGGCGGCAATCCATAGCGCTCGGCGAGAGCCGGATCGCGAGCGGCAACCTGGTGGGCCAGATCGACGATGACCTTGGCCTGTTTCCAGGTGGCGTCGTCCTGCATCTTGCCGTCGATCATGACCGCGCCCGAGCCGTCGGGCATGGCTTCCAGGATGCGTCGGGCGAACGCGACCTCTCCGGGATCCGGGCTGAAGACGCGCTTGGCGATCTCGATCTGCGAGGGATGCAAGGTCCAGGCGCCGGCGCAACCGAGCAGGAAGGCGTTGCGGAACTGGGCTTCGCAGGCGGCTGCATCCGAGAAGTCGCCGAAAGGGCCGTAAAAGGGCTTCAACCCGGCCGACGCGCAGGCGTCGACCATCTTCGCCAGCGTATAATGCCAGAGATCCTGCTGAGCGACGGCGCGAGCGCCGCCTTCGGGGGAGGGGTCGGCGATCACCTTGTACTCGGGGTGCCCGCCGCCGACGCGCGTCGTCTTCATGGCGCGCGAAGCGGCCAGATCGGCTGGGCCAAGGCTCATGCCGTGCATGCGGGGGGAGGCCGTGGCGATGGCCTCGACATTCTTCACGCCTTCGGCTGTTTCAAGAATGGCATGGATCAGGATCGGCTTGCGGAGCTGATGCCGCGCTTCGAACTGGGCGAGCAGCTGATCGACATAATGGATGTCCCAGGGCCCCTCGACCTTTGGCACCATTACGACATCGAGCTTGCCGCCGACCTCGGACATGATCGTGCTGATATCATCGAGAAACCAGGGCGAGTTCAGGGCGTTGACCCGCGTCCATAGGCCGGTCGCGCCGAAATCGACGGACTTGGCCATCATGATGAATCCGTCGCGCGCAGCCGTCTTGGCGTCGACCGGGATCGCATCCTCGAGATTGCCGAGCACGATATCGACCTGACCGGCGAGTTCCCCGACCTTGGCGCGGATCTTTTCAAGATGTGKCGGCACGAAATGGATMATGCGCTCCAGTTTCAGCGGCAGCTCCCGCAAGGGCTCCGGCGCGCCGATGGCGAGCGGGCGGAAGAACTGGCGCGGCGTCTTGGTTGGCATGGTGGGCTCCATGGTGCGTTGCAGCGAATGTGCCGGACCATGCAGCGCCCGTCCATTGGGCTTTCGCAGCGCGCCGGGCGTCGAACTGAGAATGATAGCCTAGGATGAAATTCCAGCGCGCGCGTCAGACAATATTCCTAGGCATTCATGCCTGTTGCATTGCCGGGCTGCGAGCGATGCGCTGCGCGGCTTTGCCGTTGGCCCTCGACCCGCTACACCGCCGCGATGCGCCTGCCTGTTACCCGGGAGGTGCACCCGCCCGAGGTTCCAGCGCGTATGGCCGAACTTGCCAGCCTGTTCAATCTGGTCGCGCCGTTCTTCGGCCTGATCGTCCTTGGCTTCGCTGTCGGGCGCTACAAGCGGCTCCCGGAAGAGGGGCTGGCGTGGATGCAGTACTTCCTGATCTACATCGCCCTCCCGGCGCTGTTCTACCGCCTGATTGCCGACAAGCCGCTGAGCGAGCTCTCGAACTGGGGCTTTGTCGGCGCCACGACGCTCGCCACCTTCTGCGTCTTCTCGCTCTCCTTCCTCATCGGCTTGAAATCCACGCACGGGCATATGCCCCAGGCGGTGATGCAGGCGGTCGCCGGCTCCTACTCGAATATCGGCTATATGGGCCCACCGTTGATCCTGGCCGCGCTCGGGCCGGTCGCGAGCGCGCCGGTGGCGCTGATCTTTGTCTTCGACAATATTCTGCTGTTCTCGCTGGTGCCCTTCCTGATGGCCCTGGCCGGCGTCGAGAAGAAGGGCTTTCTCGCGACAGCCGGCGAGGTGCTCTGGAAGGTGGTGACGCACCCCTTCAATCTCGCGACCCTGGCCGGCGTGATCGCGAGCTACACCAAGCTCGAATTGCCGACTGCGCTCGACAAGATGACGCTCTGGCTGTCGCAGGCGGCGGCTCCCTGCGCGCTGTTCCTGCTCGGCGTCACGGTGGCGCTGCGGCCGATGAGGTCGATGCCCGCGGAAGTGCCGGCCCTGGTCGCGGTCAAGCTCGTCCTCCACCCGCTGCTGGTCTGGGTGCTGCTCTCGGCGCTCGGAAATTTCGCCGACCCCTGGGTCTATGCGGCGGTGATCATGGCGRCGCTGCCGCCGGCCCTGAACATCTTCGTGATCTCGACGCAGTACAAGGTCGGCGTCGAGCGCGCCTCGGCCTGCATCCTCGTCGGCACCATCGTCTCGATGGTGACGCTGACGGGCTTCCTGTGGCTGGTGAAGACGGGCAGGATGGCGGCAGACCTGTTTCCCTGACGGCTGCCCTGCGCCCGTCCAATCCCCGGGATCGCGATGCTGCCGCTCGACGACCTTCTGGTTCTGGATTTCTCGACTTTGCTGCCGGGCCCGCTCGCGAGCCTGTTTCTGGCCGAGGCGGGTGCCGAGATCATCCGGATCGAGCGGCCGGGTGGTGAGGACCTCCGCCGCTTCCCACCGCGCTTCGGCGAGACCTCGGCTCCATTCGCTGCGCTCAACCGCGGCAAGAAGAGCATCGAGATCGACCTGAAATCCTCCGATTCCGCCGAATTGCTGCGCCCTCTGGTCGAGCGCGCCGACATCCTGATCGAACAGTTCCGCCCTGGCGTGATGGAGCGGCTCGGTCTCGGTTTCGAAGCCCTCCACATGATCAATCCCCGGCTGATCTATTGCTCGATCAGCGGCTATGGCCAGACCGGGCCGCGCTCCCAGGATGCCGGGCACGATATCAATTACCAGGCGATCGGCGGGCTGCTCGGGCAATCGCTGAAGCGTGGCGAGCCTCCGCCGCTGCCGCCGACGCTCGTTGCCGATATCGCAGGCGGGGCGATGCCGGCGGCGCTCAACATTCTGCTGGCGCTGCGCCAGCGCGAGCGCACCGGTCGAGGCTGCCATCTCGACATCGCGATGAGCGACGCTATGCCGACCTTCACCTGGTACAGCCTTGCCCAAGGGCAGGTGACGGGAAACTGGCCGGAAGGCGGCGAGGGGCTCCTGACCGGGGGAAGCCCGCGCTACGGGCTCTATGCCACCGGCGATGGCTGGTTTCTCGCGGTTGGAGCCCTGGAGCAGAAATTCTGGGAGGTCTTTTGCGAGGCGATCTCGCTCGATCCCGGCTTGAGCGATGATCGGATGAATCCGGAGGCGACGCGCTCCGCGATCGCCTCCATCATCGCATCGGAACCGGCGTCGTACTGGCGGAGCTATCTCGAGCCGCGCGATTGCTGCTGCACGGTCGTGCGCAGCCTCGAGGAGGCGCTGGCCGACCCGCACCTGACTGCGCGCGGCCAGCTCGACAACCAGGCGGAGGAGCCGGGAGGCAGGCGCCTTGTCTCGACCCCCTTGCCACTGGCCCCGGTTTTCCGGGAGCACGCGCCCGCACTGCTGCGCGTGCCGTCGAGCGGTGGTGATCAGGAGTTGCTGCAGACAGAACCCGACAGGGGCGACTGATCGCGGGCCGCTCAGTTGGCCATGCCGCCAGCCAGGCCCTGGCGCATGACGATCCGGCGCAACGGCCCGATCTGCGAGAGCGCGAGCAGGCCGGCGCCACGCATTAGGTCGGCGGGGAGCAGGTCGGTCAGCAAGGTCCGGTTCAGCGCATCGACCGCACCGGTACGCAGCCGTACATCCGTCTGCCGCGCCGAATCATAGGCGGCAATCACCGCGTCGCTGCCCGGGTCTTCGGCGTCATGCAGGACGCGACGCAGGGCTGCGACGTCGCGCAAACCGAGATTGAGCCCCTGAGCGCCGATCGGCGGGAAGACATGGGCCGCTTCCCCGATCAATGCCATCCGGTTCGCCCCGAAACGTGTTACCGAGAGGCCGCCCATGGGAACGCGCCCACGCGCCCCCTCGACGGTCATGGCCCCGAGCAGGGAATGCGTCTGCCTCTCGACGCTGCGGGCGAACGTGGCATCGTCCAGCGCGGCGATCCGCTCGGCCTCTCTCGGCTCGAGCATCCAGACCAGCGAAGAGCGGTGGCCGGGCAGGGGAACTAGCGTGCAGGGGCCGCTGCGCGTGTGGAATTCCGTCGAGGTCTCGCGATGGTCGCGGCGATGGCCGAGGATCGCCGTCAAGGCGATCTGCGGATAGCGCCAGTCCCTGGTGGTGATACCGGCAGCGTCCCGCACGCGGGATTGGCGACCATCGGCGCCGATCACCAGCCGGGCGCAGAAGGGCTCGAACTCGGCTCCGGAGATCCTGACCGCATCATCTTGGGCTTCGATCGCCGAAACCATATGGGGCACGCTCCGGATGTTCGGGTTGGCCTGGACATGCTCGGCCAGCGCCGCAACGAGATCGGCATTCTCGACATTCCAGCCGAAAGCGTCGAGCCCGAGTTCGGACGCGTAGAACTCGACCGGTGGCTGCCGGAACAGGCTGCCGGTGTCATCGACAAGGCGCATCACCGCGAGCGGAGCAGCCTTGCCGTCGAGGGCCGGGAGCAGGCCGAGCTCGGCGAGCATCCGCCAGGAGCCGTCGAGCAGCGCCACGGTGCGACCGTCTCGCGGGGCGACCGGGCGGCCGAATACGGTGACCTGCCAGCCATCTGCCGCACAAGCGAGCGCGGCGGCCAGCCCAACGGCGCCGGCGCCAATGATGGCGATCTCGGCCTGATCAGAATGCGGGAGCGTAGCACGCGAAGTCATGGCATTTGGCTAGCCGACCCGAAGGCGTCTGGCCAGTCCGCGCTGCGTCGCAGCCCCGCACAGAGACTGCGTGAAATGGGCCCTGACGAAGGACGGAAGCGTTCATGCCGCGCCCCGATCCCGCACCATCATCTGCCGACCCGGCGTTGGGCGCCGACCCGCCCAGCAGTCCGGCCGTTGCGTTGATGCGATGCAAGTCCCTATGGTCCGGCCTTCACGTGATGGAGCAATGTCAATGGTCAAGGCGATACGCGTTCACCAGACCGGCGGACCCGAGGTTCTGAAATACGAGGACGTTGCGTTGCCGGCGCCCGGGCCAGGCGAGCTGCTGGTGAGGAACCGCGCGATCGGCCTCAACTTCATCGATACCTATTTTCGATCGGGCCTTTACGCGGCCCCCAAGCTGCCCTTCGTGCTGGGCAACGAGTCGGCCGGTGACGTCCTTGCCGTCGGCCCCGATGTCACCGAGTTCAAGCCGGGCGACCGCGTCGCCTGCGTTGCGACGCTCGGAGCCTATGCCGAGGAGCGCATCGTGGCGGCGGCATCGACGGTGGCTCTGCCGGCTGCGATCTCCTTTGAGGCTGCGGCCAGCATGATGCTGAAGGGCCTGACCGCCGAATATCTGCTGCACCGGACCTACAAGGTGAAGCCGGGCGACACGATCCTTGTGCATGCTGCCGCTGGCGGCACCGGCCTGATTCTGTGCCAGTGGGGCAAGGCGCTCGGCGCGACCGTGATCGGCACCGCAGGCTCCAGGGACAAGGCCGAGCTCGCCAAGGCGCATGGTGCCGACGAGGTCATTCTCTACCGTGACGAGAATGTCGCGGCGCGGGTCAAGGACATCACCGGCGGAAAGCTCTGCGACGTGGTCTATGACGGCGTCGGCAAGGACACGTTCATGGCCTCGCTCGACTCGCTCAAGCCCTTTGGCGTGCTTGCGAGCTTCGGCAATGCGTCGKGCGCGGTCGAAGCGTTCAATCTCGGCATCCTGGCTGCAAAGGGCTCGCTCTACGTCACCCGTCCGACACTGAACTCCCACACCGCAAAGCRCGAAACGATGGTCGAGATGGCGAAGAACCTGTTCGGCGCCGTCACCTCGGGCAAGGTCACGATACCGGTGAACGCGACCTTCCCGATGAAGGATGCAGCCGAGGCACATCGCACGCTGGAGAGCCGCGGCACGACGGGCTCGACGGTCCTCATTCCGTAGCGTTCGCCGCCTCGTCGCAGCAATCTCGCCCAGATTGTTGCCTAGATCTCCTGCCGCCGGGGGCGGCAGGATGGGTGGCTGGGCAAGATGAAGAACGCGATTCGGGCACTATGTGTCGTGCCGGCGCTGATCGGCGCGGGCATATTGGTGCTGCCGCGCGGATGGAATGGCCTGCAGTTGCAGGTGGCGGCCAGTGACCCCGTCGCCCTGTCGGACCTGCGCCTGCAGGGCGTGCTTGCGTCCGGGCGCATCGCAGACGAGATCGATGCCGCGATTGCCGCTGGCGACACCGACCTTGCCGGCAGCTTTGTCGATCTGGCCGCCGAGCATCGCCTCGTTGTCACGGAGGATCAGCGCGAGCGCCTCGCGCGCTTGAAGGACGAGGCGTCGACGCGCGCACTCAGGGATTTCGGCTCCGGTTTCCTGTCGGGCGAACGCGCGAGCAATGCCGGCTTCGCCGGCGCGGTGGTCAGCGACGTTGTCGGCGTCGGCGACCTGCGGGACCTCGCCGGTGAAGGCCAGAAGCTGCTCCGCGGCGAGGCAACAGATCATGTCGTCCTGGTACTGGCCGCTGGCGGGCTCGCTCTGAGCGTTGCGACATGGGCGAGCCTCGGCAGCGGCCTGCCGGCACGCGGTGGTCTCAGCGTCGTCAAGGCAACGGCGAAGGCAGGCATGCTGTCGCCAAAGCTGACGGCCAATCTCACGCGCATGGCCGCGGGAGCCGTCGATCGTCCGGCTCTGACAGCCAGTCTCTCCGCTGCTGCGCGCTTCGACCTGGCAGCAGCCCGCGCATCCTCGGCTGCGATCGTGCGGCCGGYGGCAATGACGCGCCTGGCAACGCTTGGGCAGGATGCCGGCGCAGTCTATGCCCGGACCGGCCAGGCCGGTCTGCGCCAGGTTCTCGCGGTTGCAGACGAGGCCGGCGATATTGGGCGCGCGGCACGGCTGAGCGCCGCCAAGGGGTCCACCACCCGTGCGGTCCTGAAGGTGCTCGGACGTTCGGCGCTGGTGCTGGGCGCGCTCAGTCTCACGACCATGAGCTGGATCTTCGCCCTGATCGGCTATGCGGTGGCGCTGGCCATGCTCGCGCAGAGATTTGGCTGGTGGCTCGGGCGCCTCGGTTCAGCCCGGCGAAAGCCGGCTATCTGAGAGCAGGGCCGATCATCGTTCCGACGCCTGTGAACCTGCTGCGGAGACGACGCGACCAATGAGGGCCAGCGGACGCTGATCCTCATTCGGGAGCATGTCATGAACCGGACACTTCGTTTCACTGGTCTGTTCTTGGCCTCTCTAACCATCTCGACGGTCGCAATGTCGCAGCAGAACGGCAGCGGGCATGGCGGCGACGAT
This sequence comes from Allobosea sp. 05T422_2, assembly GCF_056396265.1. Classification (NCBI taxonomy): domain Bacteria; kingdom Pseudomonadati; phylum Pseudomonadota; class Alphaproteobacteria; order Hyphomicrobiales; family Alloboseaceae; genus Allobosea; species Allobosea sp. 05T422_2. The sequence goes on from NZ_JBFTLD010000107.1 coordinate 18,786, forward strand.
GGCGGTCGGAGCGGCAAGGGCGCAGCAGGYGGAAGCGCTCGGTCCGTGTTTCAGCTGCTGCGCGAATTCCCTGGGGGGAAGGCACGCCTCACCCGCGCAGTCGCGCTCCGTGGCGGGGGCGCCAACCGGATCGATCATGTCTGCAGCGAGCCGCCTCCGTCACGGCGCCTGCCGTCGCGTTCCAACAGACCTGCCTTGGGGTAGCGAGGTCTTCCTCTATCGCGGGCGCGGCGACCAGATCATGCGCGCCCTTGCGAAAGTGGACAGGCCCGATCAGACCGCGATTCCGTGCAGATCGTAGGCGTCGGCCCGCTCGATCTTCACCGTCACGATCTCGCCGGCCCGGAGCGGCCGGCGGCTCGCAACATAGACATTGCCGTCGATCTCGGGCGCATCCCATTTGGAGCGGCCCTTGGCGACCGTCGGGCCCGCCTCGTCGATGATCACCTGAATGCGCTTGCCGACCCGGCTCTTGACGATCCGGGTACTGATTTCGGCCTGCGCCTTCATGAAACGATGCCAGCGCGCTTCCTTCTCGTCCTCCGGGATCAGCGGCAGGCCGAGATCATTGGCAGGCGCACCCTTGACCGGCTCGTATTTGAAGCAGCCGACGCGCTCGAGCTTTGCTTCCCTCAGCCAGTCGAGCAGGAACTGGACATCCTCTTCCGTCTCGCCGGGGAAGCCGACGATGAAGGTTGAGCGGATGGCGAGATCGGGACAGATCTCGCGCCATTTGCGCAGGCGGTCGAGCGTGCGGTCCTGATGAGCCGGGCGCTTCATCGCCTTGAGAACGCTGGGAGATGCGTGCTGAAAGGGAATATCGAGATAGGGCAGAATCAGCCCTTCCTGCATCAGCGGGATGACCTCGTCGACATGCGGATAGGGATAGACATAGTGCATCCGCACCCAGACCCCCATCTGGCCGAGTTCCCGCGCCAGCTCGAAGAAGCGCGTGCGGACCTCGCGATCCTTCCAGAGCGAGGGGGYGTATTTGACATCGAGGCCATAGGCACTGGTGTCCTGGGAGATGACCAGCAGTTCCTTGACGCCAGCCTTGACCAGTTTCTCGGCCTCGCGCAGCACATCGCCGATCGGTCGCGAGACCAGGTCCCCGCGCAGCTTCGGGATAATGCAGAAGCTGCAGCGATTGTTGCAACCCTCTGAAATCTTGAGATAGGCGTAGTGCCTCGGCGTGAGCTTGATGCCCTGGTCCGGCACCAGGTCGACAAAAGGATCGTGCCTGGGCGGCACCGCCTGATGCACGGCCGAGACGACGCTCTCATAGGCCTGGGGACCGGTGATCGCCAGCACGTTCGGGAAGGCGTCGCGGATCTGCTCGGGCTCGGCGCCCATGCAGCCGGTGACGATGACCTTGCCGTTCTCGGCCATGGCTGAGCCGATCGCCTCCAGCGACTCCGCCTTGGCGCTGTCGAGGAAGCCGCAGGTATTGACGATGACGAGGTCAGCGCCCGCATGGCTCTTGCTGAGCTCATAGCCTTCCGAGCGCAGCGAGGTGATGATGCGTTCGGAATCGACGAGGGCCTTGGGACAGCCCAGGGAGACGAAAGAAATCTTCGGCGCGACGGCGTTCATCGGCGACAAGCTCGGACACTGGATCAGGAAGGGGCGCGGCGGGGCCGGCGCATATGGCGCTTCCTTTGACGTGTTTTTAGAGGTTTTGCAAATTGCAGCCGAGATCGCAGGCAAAGCCGCCGGATTCCCTATCCCTTGCAATGTTCATTCAATCGAGCCCCGGGACGATGCCGGCGGGC
>NZ_JBFTLD010000108.1:0-20520 GCF_056396265.1 Allobosea sp. 05T422_2
GCCTGGCTCTGACCTGGAAGGAGATGATTGTTACTGCCATCGACCGTTCTAAGGCCGATTGGCAGCAAGGATGCATCTTGACCGATAATATCGACAAGACTTTCACCCGCAACGTTACGCTCTGCAACCTTAATTTGCTCAAGAATCTTGTTCAGATCGGCGAGGTTGACAACAAAGCTTGAAGCCATAACAGACCCCCAATTGAAGAACGTCGGTGAATATTAGGGGCAAATTAACTCTTCCATCGTATAGGCGGTTAGAGGACAAGGTCACCGCATTTTCGGGACCAGCGCGTGCCTATCAGGTGCCTCTGGTCCGTGGTCCATTGGGGCCGAGACCACCGACCTTGGTCTGGTTGGATCGTACCGGCAGAGTTCCTGGAGGCGCTGACGTGGTCAGGCGGCCGCATCGAGCTCCGGGTTCGAGCCGCCAATGGCGCGCCAGCAGCACCCAGAGCGAGCATGGCGGCGGCGGGCGGGGTTCGCTCAGTAGACCGCCCGGCCCCCAACGCGCCCCTGACAGCAGAAACTAGCGCTTTTCTTGTCGCGTGGAGGCGGCATGATCGAGAGATGAGCAGCGATGGGAATACGACGATCGGGGTTCTCGCCGACGACCTGACCAGTGCAGCGGACGGGGCTGGCCCCTTCGTCATGCGGGGCCATGGCGCGTGGGTCGGACGGGGTCGGTTGCCCCGGCAAGAGAGCGACGTCATCGCCGTGGACAGTGGCTCGCGCTCGGCTCCCGAGGCTGAGGTCGCGGAGCGGGTCTCGCGTCTCACCGCGCAGCTCGCCTCGCGCGACATCCTCTACAAGACGGTCGACTCGACGCTGCGCGGACATGTCAGGGCCGAGCTGGACGCGGCGTTCCGGGCCAGCGGGCGTAGGCAGCTCGTCTTCGCCCCGGCCTTTCCCGCGGCCGGGCGCACCACTGTCGGCGGCGTTCAATGCGTGGACGGTATCCCCGTGTCGGAGACCGCCTATGGCCGCGATCCGGTGCATCCGGCCCGCCATTCGGTGGTCGCCGACCTGGTCCCGCCCTCCATCGGGAGTGTGGTGCTGCTCGACGCCACGACACAGGACGAGCTGGACGCGCAGGTTGCGGCCTTGCCCGAACCGGAAGCCACGCTGTGGGTAGGCTCCCCGGGGATGGCGGCGGCGCTGGCGCGGCGCCTGGCCCCGACTGCGACGGGGGCTCCTGCAGCAGCGGTCGGCGGCGGGCCTGGCGATATTCTCATCGTCATCGGCAGCGCGAACCCGCGCAGTCACGGCCAGGCCGATCGGGTCGAGGGGGTGAGCGGGGTCACCCTGCTGCGCAGCCCCGCAAAGCGCGAAGACGACCCGGCGCCGCTTCTGCGGGAGATTGCAAGGGCTGCGGCGGACAGGCTTCGGGCCGAGGCCTTCGACGCGTTGATCGCCACGGGCGGGGACACCATGGAGGCGATCCTCGACCTTCTGGACGTTCGGGAATTCGAGATCCTCCACGAGCTCGAGCCAGGTTTTCCGCTTGGCCGTGCCCGGCTCGATGACGGGCGCGCGCTGCTTCTCGCCATGAAGGCCGGGGGTTTTGGCGGGGATGACACCTTGCTTCGCGCGGTCACGCGGCTGCGCCACGGGGCGCCTCTCTCTGACCAGGGCATCGCCGATCCCGCCGGCCTGGAGACCGCGTTCGCCGATGCAAGGCGGCTCGGTTCCGCGCAAACCGGGTCGAACAAAACGCAAAAGGTGTCCTGATGGGACTTCGCTTCATCTTCATGCTGACGCGCAACGACCGCACCGTGGACGACGCGTCGGAGCAGCTGCAAACCGCCCTGCATCTTGGGGTCCGGCATATCGGCTTCAAGGATATCGGCCTGCCGCTCGACCAGTTGAAGGCGCTCAACAGAGCCATCAGGGAGGGCGGCGCGACATCCTATCTCGAGGTCGTCTCGCTCGACCGCGACAGCGAAATCGCCTCGGCCAAGGCTGCGGTCGAAATCGGCATCGACGTCCTGCTCGGCGGGACCAGAGTCGATGACGTGCTGCCGATCATTGCCGGCACCACGATCCAGTACTGTCCGTTCCCGGGGCGGATCATGGGCCATCCAAGCGTCCTGGAAGGCAGCATCGACGAGGTTGTCGCCAGCGCGCGGATGCTGGCGGCGCGCGACGGCGTGCACGGGCTCGATCTGCTGGCCTATCGCTCGCGGGAGAACGTGCCGGCCCTGATCCAGGCCGTCTGCGCCGCGGTCTCCAAACCCGTCTATGTCGCCGGCTCCATCGACACGCCGGAACGGATCGCCGCGCTGAAGCAGGCCGGAGCCGCGGGCTTCACGATCGGCACGGCTGCGCTCGACGGGAAATACCCGGCCGAGGGCAAGGACGTGCCCCACCAGCTCGCCAGGATCATTCGCGACGTCGCAACGCTCAACCGGCACATTTCGCCATTCCACAAGGAGAACCTGAGATTTGCGTTCGGCCGGTTTTCCGACAGCTGGCCGCCCCATATCGCCGCACGCGTCAACAACATGCAGATCAAGCTCGCCAGGTTCGAAGGCGAAGCGGCCTGGCATTTCCAGAAGCACGAGGACGAGGTCTTCTTCGTCCACAGGGGTCGGCTGCTGATGCGGTTCCGTGACCGCGACGAGCTCATCGAGGAGGGTGAGTTCATCGTCGTGCCGCATGGCGTCGAACGCTGCCCCGCAGCCCCGGAGGGCGCCTGCGAGGTGGTATTGCTCGAGCTGGGCCCGACCGCAGGCGCCGGCATCGGGGAGGACGGCCTGGGCGACGCAGGGGCCTTCCACACCTGATGCGCGCCGTCAGCCCATTCCCGGCCGGGCGCGTAAGCACCCGCAGCCGATACAGTCTCCGACCTGGAGCTCCCTGCGATTGGTCAGCGCACCGGCAGCAGGTACTTCAGGCCCTGCGTGAAGCCGCGCGGCGCGACGGTGAGGTGATCCTCGTCGTTCAGGACCGCTGATTTCAGCTTCAAGCTCGGATACTTTCGGCTCAGCAACGCCGTCTCCAGAGCCCGGTTGTCGGCGACCATGTCTACCGTCTGGTTGTAGCGCCGATCGCCTTTCTGCTGGGCTTCATAGGCGCCTACATAAAGATAGACATTCGCCGCCAGGTCCTGATTCCGCGTGGCGTAGCCCGCTTCGAGCTTCAAGGCATGCCGCTTGTCGTACCAGAGAGACGGGCTGCCGAGGATATAGCCGTTGAATAGGCCGGGCTCGGTGAAAAGGATCTGTGCCCCAAGCAGAGCGCCGTAGGAGTGGCCGAGAAAGATTGCTCTGGCAGGGTCGGCCCGGTAGCGCGCGGTGATGAATGGCTTTGCCTGATCGCGCAGATATCCCTGATAGGCGCGCGCCTGACCATGGATGGCGTTGGCTGGTGCGGTGCTTGGACCGTTCGATGTCGGAGTATAGTCACGCTGGCGGCTGACCATGCCGTCCTCGCCCTTCCCATAAGACAGGCCGACAAGGATGAATTCCTCAATCTTGGGCCCCTCGACGTTCAGGCGGCGCCCTATCTGCCGGATGATCGGGAAAGCGTAGTCGGCATCGGTAACATAAAGCACGGGGTAGCGCCGCTGCGGCTGCTTCGCGTAGGACGGCGGCAAAGCGACGAAGACTTGGTAGTCGCGGCCGGAGACCGGATCGGGCACGTCCCATACCTCGCTGCCGGAGATCTCGTATGGGCGCCCCTCGCCAGGCTGCACCTTTGGAGTCGATTGGGCCCGGGCGTGCATCGCGCCGCTGGAGACGCCGAAGCCGGCGATAAGGGCAATCAGCAGGGCATTTTGAAAACGTCGTTGCACGTGAAGTCTCCGCCGGCGACCACCGGTCTCAGCTCATGGGGTTATGAGGTTGGCCGACTGTTAGTGGCGCGCTCGCGCAAAGATGAGGCTCGGATTCTCGCGATTGGATTCGCATTTAAGAAAACATGAATCGAGTTCCCGCCGCAGGACTGTTTCAGCTACGTCAGGGTCAGATGAGCAGAATCCGCAACGGGTCGACCTTGCCCCTTCGATCTCGTTTCCCAAGCTGACGGTTTATCAGGCGGTCGCCTGCAATAGCCCGTGCCTGGCAGATCAGGACCAAGCCGGACATCGCTGCGGAAGACCAATCCGCAATCGCCACCTCAACCGCTTCGCTCCGCCACCTCAGATCGGCAGCAGCGCGTCGGGCTTCACATCGGCCACCGATGCGTAGGTATGGGTTTCCCTGACACCGGGCAGAGGCAGGATCACCCGTTCCAGAAAGTCCTGGAACAGCGACATGTCGGCAATTCGCGCTTTCACGAGATAGTCGAAGCCGCCGATGACCATGTGGCATTCCAGAACTTCGGATGCCTGCGAGATCGCCTGGGCAAACCGCTCGAAGATATGCGGGGCGGTGTGGTCGAGCCGGACCTGGATGAAGACCACGGTGCCCCGGCCGACCTTCTGCGGATCGAGGATCGCCCTCACCGCCCTGACATAGCCCTCCCGGAACAGGCGCTTGACGCGCTGGCTGGTCCCGGTCGGGGACAGGCCGACCCGGTTCGCCAGTTCGAGCGTGGTGCGGCGGCCGTCCTCCTGCAGCAGACGCAGCAGGTTGCGGTCGATCGCGTCGAGATCGGCGATTTCATGTTTCACGCTTGATGACCACAGATAGAGTGAATCTCACGCCAAACTCATGGAATGAGCATATTCAGCCGCAGCTGTACCGGCAATAGGCTGTGATTGTTGCAGTCCGGTGCTGTCGGCGGCCCCGAGCCCGCCGGACCGGCCGCGCCGTCACGGAGGCCAGCATGCGTAGCGCGATGTTCGGAGACGGAGCTGGCAGCAAAGGGCTGGCGATCCTGGCCGGTGCGGCCTTCGTTGCGATCACCACCCTCCAGTTCGTCGCCGCCCGCTTCAGCCTGCGCGAGCATCTGACTGCGGCCGATATCGTAGCCCTGCGCTTTCTCGGCGCGGGTCTCGTCTTCCTGCCGGTGCTTGGTAAGACCGGCACCGGAGGGCTGAAGGCGCTGGGCTGGCGGAAAGCCGGGCTGCTGGCGCTATTGGCGGGGCTGCCCTACCCGCTGCTCATCAATCAGGGACTGACCCAGGCGCCGGCCGCCCATGCCGCCGCGCTCTCTCCCGCCTCCATCGTCTTCTTCTCCTTGGTGCTTTCGCGCATCGCGCTCAGGGAGACGGTGTCCGGCGCGCGGCTGATCGGCATCGGCGCGATCATCGCCGGGCTGCTGCTCTTCGTTTTCCATGCAGGGCTCAGTGCCGGCGACACCTGGCGCGGCGATCTGCTCTTTGCCGGATCGGGGATCATGTTCTCGGCCTATGCGGTGCTGGCCCGGCGCTGGTCGGTCGATGCGGTGACGGCGACGATCGCAGTCGTCCTCCTCTCCTGCCTGCCGATGCCCCTGCTGCACGCCCTGGCGCCGAGTGGGTTCGCGGCCGCCCCGCTTGCCGAAATCGCCACGCAACTCGTGATCCAGGGCTTCCTGGCCGGTGCGGCTGCGATCGTTCTCTACACCTATGTGGTTCGCCAGCTCGGCCCGCAACCGGCTTCGCTCTTCATGCCCTGCATTCCGGTTGCGACGGTCGTGATCGGCGCGGTGGTGCTAGGCGAAATCCCGACGCCGCCCCAACTCGCCGCAATCGCCCTCATCACATGTGGAATGGTCTTCCCGATCCTGCGGAGAGCCTAGCCCGGGGCCGGCGCCGGAGCTTGCAGCCTTACGCCGGGACTTCGCCATTCCCGGTTTTCACCGAGACCCGGCGGCAGGCGCTGCGCGTGAAGCGCTCGATCTCGGCCAGCGCCGCATCCAGGCTCGGAAACGGACCATGCTTCATGGCCTTCATCGTCTCCTGCGCCTGGCCCGCGGTGACAAGCCGGAACTCGCCCGGGGGGTTTTCGGTGATTTCGCCCATCGGCCGGCCGAGCAGGTCGCTCAGCAGCCAGACGGTGTCATCGGAGCTCTGGGTGACGGTGATGTCCACGAAGCACTCGCTCTGATCGGGATGCCGACCGCCCGTTCAAGCGGAGGCAGGCCGGCGCTTCTTCGGCTTCGGCGGCTCGGCTGCGAGGAGTTCGCGGTCCAGCGCCTCCTTGGCCAACCGCTCAGCCTTCAGCCTCGCGGTCTTGGCCTCGCGGGCCTGGATGGCGCTCTCCTCCTCGGAGATGATCCGGTTGCGCACCGATGACTGGGTCTGCGTCCTCAGGAACGCATTATCGGCATTGGCAATGAGCTTTGAACGATCGGTCATCGGTTTCCCCCTCCTAGATCTTGCTGGCGGCGCCGCCATTCCCGACGATCTCGTGATGCCCGATCACGCGCTCGCGGCCATCGGGCCCGCGCACGCGATACTGCTCCTCGGCGTTGTCGCGGGAGGGCATGACGCGCAGAACCTCGAACGGGCCTGGCCGCGGCTGATTGATCATGTCGTTGGTGAGGCTGAGGAGGTCCCCTGCCTTGTAGGCTGTCGTGGTCATGTCTTCATTGTCCTTGGGGCGGGGGCGTCAAAAGCTCTCCGCCGTCAGCCGGTGATAGCCGCCGCGATGCCGGGAATAGGCGGAGCGGGCAGCCTGGTAGATCGTGTCACGGTTCTGGTCGAAGACGGCGAGAACCGCAGCCTCGACATCGCCCGCACTCGGGCTGAGCTTATGCAAGGCCGCGAAATCGACCTGGAAGGTGACCTCCAGCGATGCGTCGGAACCCCAGAAGCTAACACAGGAGCGCCCTGCATCGAAGCGTCGGATCGGATTGGGAAAGTTGAGACTCATTGCCAGTGTCCTCCCGGTCGCGTCGGCGCAAAGCGGCCCGCGGCGCCATCCGCAGGGGAACTGGAATGCCCGGATACCGTGCGGCTTCGGAGGTCAGGAATGTGGCCGTTCAGCCGCCCGCGACGCGCAGGGGCGCCGCGACGGGTCTCGCTTTGCAGGGACAAGCCAGCCATTTTCTCACATGCGGCCACGCCGGAACAGATCAACCGCAAAGCGGCTCGTTCTCGGCGACCGTGTTTTGCACATGGGGAACCGCAGCACGTTTTGTAAGGTTGGCGCAAGAATAATCCGGGCCCGGAGCCGCGCATCCCCCTGCCCTCACCGAGCGGGCCGCCTGAATCGGGACGGGATTGAAGGCGGCCCAAGCAAGAGCCGCTTGCCCCGCCTTTTCGCCTCGTGGAGGCCAATACCCCCGCGCCTGCTCCTTCACTCGGCGAGTGCGGCGCGCACGAGCACGGCAAGCCGCTCGTAATCGGCCTCCTCGTTATAGGCCTGGGCCGAGAGCCGCAGCCACAGCCCACCGGCGAGAGCGGAGACCGGTGCATCGCAGCCCCTGGCCTCGAAGCGCCGCCGGATCGCCAAGGCCGCTTCCGCACTCGCCTCAAAGCGCACGGGAAGGCGCACCAGCCTCATCGCCCGCGCGAGCTCCGGCCCGGAGCCGGCTTCGGTACCGAGCGCTGTTGCGAGGATCTCACCGCCACGCCCCGCGAGATCGGCATTGCGCGCCCGCAGGGCGGCACCGCCGAGATCCTGATGAAAGGCGAGCGCGGCCGTCACGGCCAGAAAGGCGCTGGGGTCGCGCGTGCCCGTCCAGTCGAACTCGGCGAGATAGCCGCCACCGAAACCATGCGAGATCGTCAGCGGATGGATCGCTGCCTGATGGTCCGGCCTGGTCCACAGGAAGGCGCAGCCTTTCGGGGCCATCAGCCATTTGTGGCAATTGCCGACATACCAGTCGGCATCGAGGCCCTGGAGATCGAGCGCGATCTGGCCGGGCGCATGGGCTCCATCGACAAGCACCGGTACGCCCGCCGCGTGACAGGCCGCAATCAGCTCCGCCATCGGCAGCAGGAGCGCGCTGGACGAGGTGATATGGTCGAGCACCGCGATGCGGGTGCGTGGCGTGATGGCGGCCGCGACAGCCTCTACGATCTGCGCGGCGCAAGGCTGCGGAAACGCAATCGGCGCTTCCACGATGCGGGCTCCGCTGCGCTCGGCGAGGTAGGCGACCGTGTTGCGAACCGCGCCATAGGCGTGGCTCAGGATCAGGATCTCGTCACCCGGCGCGAAATCCAGCGAGCGCAGGACGGCGTTGCAGCCGCTCGTGGCGTTGTCGACGAAGACGAGGTCCTCGCCCTTCGCACCGAGGAAATCCGCCAGCGCGCCCGCGGCCTGCCGCAGGGCCAGAGGCAGGACCGAGCGCATGAAGAGCGAAGGCTGGCTCTCCATCTCCCGGCGCCACGCGTCCTGGGCGGCGAGAACGGTTTTGGGCGTGGCGCCATAGGCACCGTGATTGACCGTCAGCTTGCTCCAGTCGAGCAACCATTCCCCGCGGATCGAGGATCCGAGCTGGACAGGCTTGGGCGGGACGGAGGTGGCGGTCGCTTTCATCGCTTGCTCACCGCTTCAGGCCGGAGGCCGCAATACCCTCGATGATATGGCGCTGGAACATCAGGAAGGCTGCGAAGACCGGGACGAGGCTGAGCACCGACATGGCGAAGAGCGGCCCCCAGGACGAGCGGCTCGTCGCATCGACGAAGCCGCGCAGCGCCAGCGGCACCGTGTAATTGGCGACATCGGTGAGATAGAGCAGCGGACCGAAGAAATCGTCCCAGGTCCAGATGAAGGAGAAGATCGCGGCCGCCGCCAGGACCGGCTTCGACAAGGGCAGCATGATGCTCCAGTAGATCCGCCAGGGTCCGCAGCCGTCGATGACGGCCGCCTCGTCGAGTTCCCTTGGGATGCCGCGGAAGAACTGCACCATCAGGAAGATGAAGAAGGCGTCGACCGCCATGAATTTCGGCACGACCAGCGGCCAGAACGTGTTCAGCCAGCCAAGCTTCTGGAACAGGACATATTGCGGGATCAGGGTGACGTGATAGGGCAGCATCAGCGTGCCCAGCATCGCCGCGAACCAGAATTTCCGCAGCGGAAACTCAAGCCGCGCGAAGGCGAAAGCGGCGAGCGAACAGGCCGCCAGGTTGCCGATGACGGCCAGCCCMGAGACGATCAGCGAATTCAGGAAGAACCGGCCGAAATTGATGCCGAGACCGTACCAACCCTCGACATAGCTCGCCAGGGTGACCGCCTTCGGCCAGAGCGAGAGATCGCTGAAGATCTCGTCTTCCGGCTTGAAGGAACTGCTCAACATCCAGAGCAAGGGATAGAGCATCGCCAGCGAGGCAAGCGCGAGCGCGATATGCTTGGGGAGCGCCCGCCACGACCGGTCGATCGCCTCCGGCGCGAGGCGGCCGTCAGCGCTGTTCGTCTTCATAATAGACCCAGAAGCGTTGCGAGAAGAAGGTGAGCGCCGTGAAGGCGGCGATCGTCAGCAACAGGACCCAGGCCAGGGCCGAGGCATAGCCCATGCGGAAATAGGCAAAACCCTGCTGATAGAGATAGAGGGTGTAGAACAGCGTCGAGTCGACCGGGCCGCCGGTGCCGCCGCTGATGATGAAGGCCGGCGTGAACGCCTTGAACGCCTCGATCGTCTGCAGGACCAAGTTGAAGAAGATCACGGGGGCGAGCAGCGGCAAGGTGATGCGGGTGAGCTGCTGACGCCGCGTCGCGCCATCGATGCTGGCTGCCTCGTAGAGATCACGCGGAATCTGGCGCAAGCCGGCGAGGAAGATGATCATCGGCGAGCCGAACTGCCAGACGCTGAGGAGGACCAGCGTGTAGAGCGAGGTTGCCGGATTCGAGATCCAGCTCGGTCCGTTGATGCCGAAGGCGAACCAGAGGARTTCGTTGACGAGGCCCTCATAGCCGAAGACCTGCTTCCACAGGATCGCGACCGCGACGCTGCCCCCGAGCAGGGACGGCAGGTAGAAGATCGCGCGATAGATGCTGAGGCCCCTGATGCCACGATCGAGGACCATCGCGACGGCCAGCGCGAAGGCGAGCTTCAGCGGCACCGAGAGCACGACATAGGTCAATGTCACGCTGACCGACGCCCAGAATTTCGGGTCGGACGAGAACATCCGCTGATAATTCGCCGCTCCAACCCATTGCGGCGCGCGCAGCAGGTCGAAGTCGGTGAAGGACAGATAGAGCGAGACGAGCGTCGGGCCGAGCGTGAACAGCACGAAGCCCGCGAGCCACGGCGCGAGGAAGAGATAGCCGGGCAAGGCATTCCTGACGCCGTCCCAGCGACGCCGGGCGACAGGGCCCGGCGTTGAGGCGGCGAGACTGGCACTGTGAGCCATGGGTGATCAGGCTTTCGAGAGAATGCGCTCGGCCTCGGAGACGAGCTGCTCGGCCGCCTGTTGCGGCGTGAGCTGCTTGAACCCGACCTTCTCGGCCGCCTGGCGGATCAGGGCGGTGACTTCGGCCGCGCCCTTCGGCGGCGCCGGCGGGAGCGGCGCCGGTCCGCGCTTGCTCAGCTGCGAGAGATGCTCGACCTGCATCTGCCCGCCCTCGTCGAGTTCCGGCGCCAGCAGGGCGCGGATCTTCTCCGAGGGCGAGACGCCGCGCTCGACGCCGAGCAGCTTGGCGCCTTCGGGCTTCAGCACCATGAAGTCGATCAGGGCTGCTGCGGTCTTGGGATCGGCGGCCGTCGCCGAGACGCAGAGCATCATCGAGGGCTTGAGATACTCGCCCGGCTTCTCGCCCTTGGGATGGAAGGCCATCCCGACCTTGCTCTTGCTGACGGCCTGGTAGCCGACGATCTGGTTGCTGTTGGTGAAGGTGATCGCGGCGCGGCCCGTCGTCAGCAGGTCGCTGTCGATGGTGATCTTGTCGGTCGCTGCGAGATCGGCGGGAACGATGGCGCCCCTGCCCCGCATCTCGGCACAGAGCGCCAGCCAGGACTCGGCATCGTCGCGGGTGAAGCCAAGACGACCGTCCTTGTCATAGAGCGTGCGGCCGCGCGTCAGCACCCAGTATTCGAGCTCGGGCTCCATCACGCTGGGATCGGCCGAACCGAAATAGCCGCGCCGGTTCGCCTTCTTGGTGATGTTCTCGCCGAGCGTCGCGAATTCGGCCCAGCTCATCTCCGGGTTTGGCGCGGCAAGGCCGAGCTTCTCCAGCATCGTCTTGTCATAGAGCAGGACGTCGCTGTTCATGCCCATGGGGATGCCATAGAGCTTGCCGTCGATCTTGCCGGCCTCGAGCACCKAGGGGACATAGTCGCTGGGGTCGATGACCGAAGGGACGAGATCGTCGAGCGCCCGCAGCGCGCCGCGACGCGCATATTCAGGCAGGTAGCGGTAGTCCATCTGAATGATGTCGGGCGCATTGCCGCCGGCGACCTKGGTTGCCAGCTTGGTCCAATAGGCATCCCAACCCACGGTCTCAGGGGCAATCTCGAGCCCGGAACGCCCGAGCTTGAAGGCATCGATCGCGGCCTGCGTCCGGCGCGCCCGGTCGGTTCCGCCCCACCAGGCGATACGCAGGCGGCCCGGCTCCGCGGCAGCGGCCGGCGAGGACAGCGCGCCTGCGCCAGTCAGCTTCAGAATGGCCGGCGACGCGATCAGCGCCCCGAAACGCAACACATCACGCCGTGATGCCTTCATGCCCATTTCGCTCTCCCTTGCTACCCTGCTTCGGCCCTTGATTCTCGTTCGTCCACGAGAGGGCCGCACAGTTGTTGTCGCGATTTGTTGCACGGTTCCAGCATCGGTGCAACGATGCACCAACACCAAAAAGGGGAGAAACCAAGGGGTGGCGACCATTCTCGATGTGGCGCGGATAGCCGGCGTCTCGGCTTCAAGTGTCTCGAATTTCCTGAACGATCGCCATGCGAAGATGACCCCCGCCACGCTTGAGCGCATCCGCAGCGCCGTCGCGGAACTCGGATACAAGCCGAGTTCGGCCGCGCGTCAGCTGAAGACCGGGCACTCGGCCGTGATCGGGCTTCTGGTGCCCTCGGTCGCAAACCCGTTCTTCGGCGAAATCGCCACCGCCATCCAGCATGCCGCCCAGGCGCGGGGGCATCAGGTGATCCTTTGCAACACGTACCGGGACCCGCACCGGGAGACCGAGTTTGCCGAGGAACTGGCGGCTTTCGGCGTTCGCGGCATCATCACCGGTTCGTCCCTGCTGAACCCCCGGCATCTCTCCGGCCTTGCCGCCAAGGGGCTCGCCATCGTCGCTTTCGAGGGCAATGCCGCCTTGTCGGCAGCTCAGGGCATTACCGTCGTGTCGACGGACAACGCGCTGGCCACGACGCTCGCGGTGGATCATCTGGTTGGCCTCGGACATCGGCATATCGCCTATGTCACGGGACCGCTTCAAACGGCGGCGCGCGCGGCGCGTCTGAACGGCTTCAGGACGGCAGCGCAGAGACATGGCCTGGACGGGTCTGTCCATGAGATTTCGCTGCCGCCGAACGAGTATGGCGACGACATGATCGCGGAACTCGGGATCGATGCCGGACTCGCCATCGCAAGACTGCAGCAGCGCCCGACCGGCGTGATCGCGATGAACGACCTGCTGGCGATCGGCCTCGCGGCGGGCTTGCGCGAACAGGGCCTGGTGATTCCCGACGACATCTCGCTGGTCGGCATCGACGACCTGTTCCTGGCCCGGCTGATGAACCCGCCGATGACCAGCGTCAGGCAGCCACTCTCGGCAATGGCGCATGCGGCGATCGACTGCCTCCTCGATGCGATGGGACAAGCGCAGCCCGTCCAAAGCCGGATCTTCCCGCCGGAGCTGATCGTCAGGCAGTCGACCGCGCCAGCCATGCCGCGCAAGCCGAACGGACGCGGCTAGCCCGGGGAGCGCAGATCGAGCGCGAGGCGGCTTGTTCCCGGGCGCCGGCCCCACCATCGGATCCAGCGCGGGCATCCTGTGCGACCGTCGCGATGGAGCCCTTCGGGCTTCGCCCGCCTGCCCTGGAGCGCCGGACGATCAATTGGACGCATATCCGGCKGGGCTGAAGAGGTTTCGGCATTCTGCAGGGGTGACGAGTTCGCAGATGTCGCCGACGGCAAGGAAGAGGATTTTCAGCTTTTCGTGGCGCTACGCGACGGGGATCAGTTCGAAGGTCGCATCCGCGATGGCGTCCACTATGCCGACACGGCCGACATGATGCGGCGCCTGACGAAGGAGGAGCTGCTGCCCCTTGACGCCGTTCAATGTGAATTGCTTACTTTTGCTTCMCGTGACTGCTGGCGCACTTTTAGTGCTCAGCCAACCAGACGCCGCGCCAATCTGCAATAGCGTCAACTGCAGCGAATTTTGCCTCCGCAAAAGGAGCCTGACATGCATTTCCACCTTGCGCTTTCCGTCGCAGTTTTGGCTGTCTTCGCATTGCCGACGCAAGCCAGGGAGAGCGGCGATAGCGCTCGCGAGGCGTGTCGCGAGGAAGCCCGCAAGGCTACCAAGCCAGGACACACGTCTCGGCTCGATCGGGAGCAATTGAAGGAAATGCGCCGCGAATACGCCCGCGATTGCCGCCGGAGATCAAAGGCGATTTGATTACTGGCCACGGCAGGGACGATCGCGCTGAACACCATCACGGGCAAAGCCAACCCTTAGCGGTACTCCCGAATGATCTCGATCTTGCCGACGATGGCGTCGTTGAAGGCGTTCATGTCCGCTGCCGGGATCCACTATTCGAGATGCGCGCGTCCACCAGCGTCCTGCACCCGATACTGGTCGAGCTAGCGCCTCGCGCCCTGGACGACGCTGGCGAACAGGACGCCGATGCAGCCGAAGAGCAGCAACAAGCCGACCGTGATGGAGGCGCCCTGCTGGTAGCGGACAAGCAGCCCGCACGCCCCGACCACGGCCAGGATGGCCAGCGCCAGCTTCTCGTCATCGACGAACAGGGCGACGAGTTCGCGAAATATCAGACGCAGCAGGTTCATCGGGTCATCTCCTGGGGTTCGATTTTCTGGGGCTCGATTGTCCGGGGACGACGGGCGACCGGGACCAGGCTGAGCCCGACCGCCAGGAACACGGCGGCAAGAGCCGGGATCGCCAGATCATGCCCGGGCCAGGCGACGCCGAGCCCCTCCCCGGTCCAGTAKACGCCGAAGGCCGACAGCATCACGCCGACGCCGAATTTGAGGGTGTTCTCGGGCACGCGCGACAGCGGCTTGTGAACGGCGAAACCGATGATCAGGACAAGGAGGCAGGCCGCGACCGCCCCCAGCGCCGCCGGCCAGAGCAGCCCGCGCCCGGCGCCGACGGYGATGACGATGAACACGACCTCGACGCCCTCCAGCACCACCGCCTTGAAGGCGGCGAGACCCGCGATCCAGTTGCGCTGCGTCGCGTCCCGGCGCGCTGCCTCGGTCAGGCTCGCCGTCTCCCTGGCGAAGGCGAGCTCCTCGTCATGCAAGGCKATGATGCCCGCGGCCCGAAGGATCGCCTTGCGCAGCCAGCGCAGGCCGAAGAGCAGCAACAGCACGCCGATGACGAGTTGAAGCCCCTGGAGCGGGATGCGGTCGATCACGGGCCCGAGCGCCAGGACGAGAAGGCCGAGAACCCCGAGCCCTGCCACTGTCCCCGTCAGGGCCGGTCGCCAGCCCTGCACCGTTGCGACCGCAAGCACGATGGTGAAGGCTTCGACCACCTCGACGAGCGAGGCGAGGAACGTCGCGGAAATGGCGGGGGCGGCTGTTGCCCATGAGATCATGGCTGTCGCTTTCGTTTCGCAGGCCGCGCAGCAGGATGAGATCTTCGTGCGCGACCGTGGTATGATAGATACGCGATATTCCGTTCAGTATGATTGTAACGACCGTAACATTCAATAGGTTCCGAGAGGTTCGATGTCTGCATTGGAATGGTTGCTGCTGACCTACAAGGTCCCCGCCGAGCCGGCGCGGAAGCGGGTCTCGATCTGGCGCAAGCTCAAGGGGATGGGCGCGGTCTATCTGCAGGGCGGCGTCTGCGTGCTGCCCAAGACCGATGACCATCTGCGGCGCCTAAAGATGCTGGAGAACGAGATCGCCGAGGCCGAGGGCGAAGCGCTGCTGCTGGCGACGGTCGGCCTCGACCAGAAGCAGYAGGACAAGATCATCGCCCGGTTCAATGCCGACCGCGACGACGAGTACAAGGAGTTCATCGAGAAGTGCATCGCCTTCGAGGAGGAGATTGCAGAAGAGACCCGCGTCAAGCACTTCACCTTCGCGGAGCTCGAGGAGAACGAGCAGGAACTGACCAAGTTCAAGACCTGGATCGCCAAGATCCAGAAGCTCGATTTCTACAAGGCCGATCGCGCCGAAGAGGCGGCAGGCCGCCTGATCAAGTCGGAAGCTATTCTCGACGCTTACGCGCATAATGTCTTTTCGGCGCAGGAGGAGAACATGTCTCCCGAGGCGTCGAAGGAGCAGAGCAATTCCAGCAAAACTGCGTAGCGGTCCGGCGTACGAAATCACGTGAAGACAAGGCGATAAGGCATTGCAGGGGATTCCATTTTCACCAACTCTCTAGCGGAGAAGCATCATGACGGCCGCCCCGCGCCATGCCGGCCCGATCCCAGCTTCAGACTGCCTCTGGAGCGGATGGTATGCGTGGCGGCCCGTCTTCCCGAGCGACGACACCGGGCCGTTCTGGCTGGAGACGCTCTGGCATCGGCGCCACCCCGTTACCGGACGCCATGAATATCGAACATTCCGCTCCGAGGCCGAAAAGCTGCGTGAGATGAGCGAGCGGCTGTTCTAAAGCATCGGCCCGAAAAGTGGATTGCGGTTTTCGGGGCAAAGCCTATGCAAACACAAAGGCTTAGATCATCGAACCGGATACGATATCCGGTCCGATGATCTGGTGGATGGTGTCCGCGGCTCGCGGCCGTTCCAGGAGCGTCGGCCCGGCCCCCGGCAGCCTATGGCGGACCCGCACGGGACAGACCAGACGCTCCCGACCACGTTCGAGCTGGATGGAAAGCCAGGCCCTGTCCTGTTACGGCATGGCTAATCTGCAGGAGCGATCCGATCCTGCCGTCGGACGCAGGCAGACAGCATGGTGGTTTCGGAGTTTCATCGCATGGCGGCGCTCGACAACGCCGCGCTGTGCACCGCCATGTGGCGCGCGCACGGCCTTGGCGTGGAGCGTGTCGACGGTTGCGCCGCGTGCTCGGGAACGCCGCCGCGCTTCTACCCCCATCTCGTCACGGTCGACCCAAAAATCGATCCTCAGGTTCAGCTGCACGCCATCGCAAAACGGACAGCGCGGGCGTCTGAGGCCTTCTTCGTCAAGGACAGTTACCGGGCGCTCGCGCTGGACGGTCTCGGCTTCGAGCCGCTGTTCGATGCTCGCTGGATTCATCGGCCCGCCGGCCTGGCCGCGGGACGAACGCGGCTCAGCTGGCGCCCGATCATGGTCGCCGAGGAGTTGGGCGCATGGGAGGCGGCCTGGAGTGGACGTGCAGGCGAGCCGCCGCTTTTCCTGCCGGCATTCCTGACGTCGCCCGGGATCAGGATGCTGGCCGGGCGGGCGGATGGCGCGATCGTGGCCGGGTGCATCGTCACGGAGACGGGCGCCGTGGCCGGTCTCAGCAACGTCTTCGGCGACACCTCGGAGGTGATCAGCGCCACGACAATGACGGTCCCCGGTCGCGACCTCGTGGGCTACGAGAGCGGCGACGCACTGGCAGCCGCACTGGAGGCCGGGTTCCGGACGGTGGGCGACCTCGCGATCTGGAAACGTCCATAGGGCTTAAAGCTTCGGCCCGAAAAGTGGATTGCGGTTTTCGGGGCAAAGCCGACGCAAACACAAAGGGTTAGATCATGGGAGCGGATATGATTTCCGGTCCGATGATCCAAGGGGGCGATCCTTGCCCTCGCGCACCGGTATCTGCGGACACTTGTCTGATCCGCAGGACCGTGGCGGCGAAACGTGACGACGGCAAGGTCGTGTCTGGCCGTCTTTAGCTTCCCGTTCAGAACACCGTGACGTCACGGGTGAAGACCTCGGCAGGGTTCCGACTTTGCCTTGACGGCCGATCGTCCAATACAGTCCCGCACGCCCCACGAGAGTAAGGTCAGCATGAAAGTCAGACCGGCCACATCCGCTGATGCGCAAGGTATGAGCAGCGCCCTGGACGAGATCTTCACTGCGGGCCTGCGCAAGAGCGCTGGTGATCCCCAATGGGTCCTGGCTCACTATATCGAGCAGGAGCAGCGCATCGAATGCTCGGTTGCGGAGGGCGAACTGGGGCGGATTCTCGGGTTCCAGTCTCTGCGCCATACCTCGGCCGACAATCMCTACGGGGTAGCCGAAGGCTGGGGGATCATCGGAACCCATGTCAGCCCCCACGCCGCTCGCCAAGGCGTCGGCTCGGCGCTGTTTCAAGCCACAGTGCAAGCCGCCAGAGCCTTTGGCCTGCAGAATATCGATGCGACCATCGGCGAGGGCAACGCGATGGGCCTGGCCTATTACGAGGCGATGGGCTTTCGGACCTACCGCACGCAAGAGGGTGTCATCTGCAAGGTCTATCGGCTCGATCCCTAGCGCACCCCCCCGCAATCAGACCGGGCGCCAGGCCGAACCGCCCCGACATCGACGAGGGCCGGCTCGCCCCGAGTTCCGACTTCGACGTGAAACGGCTAAGGAGGCCCCTGAGATCAGCAAATCCAGGGAATGCAGGGATGACAGAGCCCGCCACGATCCTCTTGAGCCAGGTCAATGGCCACGGCGCCTCCACGAGCGGGCAGACCAGCTGCCTCGATCTGACGGACAGCAATGGACGCCGCTTCATCCTTCACATTCCGCGGCTGCTCGAGGGTGATTTCCTGTCGCGGTTCGAAGCGGCAGCCATGCACGCCGCCGAGATGCGCGGCTCCCCGTCGAATGCCGACGTCGTCAACGCCGTGCTCGCCGAACAGACCAGTTTCGTGATGGCCGATGATGGAACCTTGATCCTGAGGACGAAAACCCGCTCCGGCGTCGATATCGATATCAACTTCGACGAGACCACCGTGCGCGGGCTTCGCGCCTTGCTGGACAAGCGGCCATCGCCTCACTGAGAGGGCTGGGGAAACGCCTCGCAGCGGGTTGAAAACAGGCGCTCCCCGATAAAATCGACGAAGACCCGGACCTTCGGCGAGAGGTTGCGGTTGGAGGGCCAGATCAGGCTGAAATGGCCGGGAGCATCGATCCGGTCATCGAGCAGGGTGAGCAGCTCGCCCTTCCCGAGCGGATCGCGCACCAGGAAATCCGGCATGCAGCCGATACCGAGACCGGCGACCGTGGCGCCGCGCAGCGCCTCCATATTGTTGCAGGTCAGGACCGTGCGCGTGCGCAGTTCCGCCTCGCCGGCCACGAGCGTCAGCGGCCAGGCCTGGATCTTGCCGCTGTTGGGATAGCGGAAGCGGATGCCGAGATGCCCGTCGAGGTCGCGCGGGCATTCCGGCTTGCCGTGGCGTTCCAGATAGGACGGTGCGGCGCAGAGCAGCATCTGGAATGGGCGCAGGGTCCGCGCCATCAGGCGCGAATCCGGGAGTTCGCCGCTGCGGATCGCGACATCGACGCCCTCGTCGATCAGATCGACGAGGCGGTCGTTGAAATCGAGATCGACCTCGATCTCGGGATAGCGCGCCATGAACTCCGGCAGGACCGGCAATAGCAGGTGGTAGCTGACGATCGGCGTGCTGACGCGCAGGCGCCCGCGCGGCACGTCCATCGTGCGGGCGAGCATGGCGCGGGCATCGTCGAGATCGTCGAGGATGCGCCGGCAGCGCTCGTGGAAGGCCCGCCCCTCCTCGGTCAGCCGCAGGCTGCGGGTGGAGCGCTGGAACAGCCGGATGCCKAGCTGCTGTTCGAGCCTGGTCACGGCCTTGCCGACCGCCGACGCAGACAGTCCGAGCACGCGCCCGGCCATGACGAAGCTGCCGAGATCGGCGGTCCGGACAAAGGCCATCAGGCCGCTCAGCGAATCCATTCCTGGCTCTCCCGAGACACGAGCATTCGAGCGTTTAATTCCGCCAAGATCGGAATGTGCGGCGCCTTGGCAGGTATTCCATCGAGATTATCCTGTTTCTCGGGAAAGGCGAGCTTTCCCGGGAAAGGCGAGCCCCGGCTGGGTCGCAGCTCCGCCGCCATCGAACAGGGCATTCAATCCATGACGCAAACCACCACGCGGCCGCGCACGGCCGAGCAGGCGCTCGTGCTCCTCTCCGTCTGCCTCGCCGCGGCCGCGATGCCGCTGACCTTTACCGGGCCGGCCGTGGCGCTTCCTGCCATCGGCAAGGCTTTGGGCGGCAGCCCGATCGCGCTCAACTGGGTCACCAACGCCTTTATGCTGACCTTCGGATCGAGCCTGATGGCAGCGGGCGGACTGGCCGATGCCTATGGCCGCAAGCGCGTCTTCCTCATCGGCGTCGGCGCGTTCGCGGTGCTCTCCATGGCGCTGGCCGTTGCACCCGATATCCTGTGGTTCGATCTGGGCCGCGCGGCCCAGGGCGTCGCGGCGGCAGCCGCCTTTTCCGGCGGCATGGCGGCGCTCGCACAGGAATTCGATGGCGCGTCGCGCATCCGCGCCTTCAGCATCGTCGGCACGAGCTTCGGCGTCGGCCTTGCCTTCGGGCCGATCGCTTCGGGCCTGATGATCGACGCTTTCGGCTGGCGCAGCATTTTTGGGCTCGTGATCGTACTGGCGGTGCTCGCTTTGGCGCTGGGCGCGCGCGTCCTGCAGGAATCGCGCGATCCCGACGCCGCCGGGCTCGACTGGCCCGGCGCCGCCAGCTTCACGCTGGCCCTGGCGCTCTTCACCTATGGTGTCCTGCTGGCGCCGGAGCGCGGCTGGTCCGAGCCCACCGTGATGAGCCTGCTGGCGGGCTCCGTCCTGCTCTTCATCGCCTTCGTCGTGATCGAGGGCCGTGTCGCTCGGCCGATGCTCGACCTCACCCTGTTCCGCTACCCGCGGTTCGTCGGGGTGCAGTTGCTGGCCGCCGCGCCGGCCTATGCCTTCGTCGTGCTGCTGATCCTGCTGCCCGTGCGCTTCATCGGTATCGAGGGCCTGAGCGAGATCGCCGCCGGCCGGCTGATGATCGCACTGTCTGCGCCGCTGCTGGTCCTGCCGATCGCGGCTGGCCTGCTGACGCGCTGGTTCGCGCCGGCGACGATCTGCGGCGCAGGCTTGCTGATCTGCGCGGCCGGCCTGTTCTGGCTGAGCCGCGTTCCGCTCGGCGGCGAGACGATGGGCATCGCCTTGCCGATGGCGCTGATCGGCATCGGCATCAGCCTGCCCTGGGGGCTGATGGACGGGCTTGCAGTCAGCGTCGTGCCCAAGGAGCGCGCCGGCATGGCGACCGGCATCTTCAGCACCACGCGCGTGGCCGGCGAAGGCGTGGCGCTCKCCGTGGTCAGCGCCGTATTGTCTGCCCTGACGGCCGKCCATCTTGCGGCTGGCGCGACCGCAGCGCATGCGGGTCCGGCCGCCCAACGGCTCGTCACCGGCGACATCGCGAGCGCCGTGGCCGCCTTGCCGCAGATGAGCCGGACCGCGCTCGTCCAGAGCTATGGCGACGCCTTCGCGACATTGCTCGTGATGCTCTGCGCCATCACGGTCGTCACCGCGATCGTCGTCTTCGCCTTCCTCGGGCGCGGCACGGAGCAAAGGGCCGAGCCGGCGGCGGAGGCAGAAGAGCGTCTGCGCACCTCGGAAG
>NZ_JBFTLD010000109.1:0-20371 GCF_056396265.1 Allobosea sp. 05T422_2
GACGAGATGCCGCGAGACCGTTGGCGGATCTCCCAGGACGAGGTTGATCGCGCCCGCCGGCACGCCCGCCTCGACGCAGGCCTCGACCAGGGCAAGGCAGGTCGCCGGGGTTTCTTCCGACGGCTTGATGATGATCGAACAGCCGGCACCCAGCGCACCGGCGATCTTGCGCGCCGGCGTCAGCGCCGGAAAATTCCAGGGCGCGAAGGCGGCAACGGGGCCGATCGGCTCCCGCACCACGATCATCCGGGCGCCGGCCGTGCGGCTTGGAACGACCCGACCATAGGCGCGTCGCCCTTCCTCCGCATACCAGTCGAAGACCTCGGCAGATGCGGCCACCTCGCCGCGCGCCTCGGCGAGAGGCTTGCCCTGCTCACGCGTCATCACCTCGCCAATGGCGTCCTGACGCGCCCGCAGCAATTCGCCGACGCGACGCAGGATACGGCAGCGTTCGAAGACCGAGACCGCGCGCCAGGCAGAAAAGCCCGCCTCGGCAGCCTTCAGCGCGTCGTCGAGATCGGCTGCCGATGCCAGGCGCGCCGTGGCCAGGATGTCGCCGGACGCAGGATCATGGATCTCGATCTGGGCGCCGGAGCCCGCGCGAGCCGCGCCGCCGATATGCAGGGTAATCTCGGGATAGGCGCTCACGTCGCGCAACCTCTTCAAACGGGGATGGGCCGGATCAGGCGATGGTTGCGAGCGCCTTGCGGATGCTGGCGAAGAGGCGGTCGATCTCGTCGGGTTCGATCGTCAGCGGCGGCGACAGCACCAGCAGGTCGGCGCCGGCGCGGACGAGGACACCGTCCTGGAAACAAGCCTCGGCGCATTCCGAACTGCGCTGCCCCGCTCCGCCAGGCCGCGGTTCAAACTCGATCGCGGCCACGAGACCGATAGTGCGGATATCGATGACGTGCGGCGCGCCCTTCAGGGCATGCGCCGCATCCTCCCAGTGGCGCGCGATCCGCCGCGCGCGTTCGAACAGCCCTTCCTCTTCATAGACCTGCAGGGTGGCCAGGCCCGCGGCGCAGGCGAGCGGGTGCCCCGAATATGTATAGCCGTGGAAGAGCTCGATGCTGCCTTCCGGCCCGGTCATGAAGGCCTCGTAAATATGCGGCCCGACAATGGTCGCCCCCATCGGCACGGCGCCATTGGTCAGCCCCTTGGCGCAGGTGATCATGTCGGGAATGACGCCGAAGGCTTCGGCGGCGCAGGAGGCGCCGAGCCGCCCGAAGCCCGAGATCACTTCGTCGAAGATCAGCAGGATGCCGTGCTTGTCGCAGATCTCGCGCAGGCGCCTGAGATAGCCCTAGGGCGGCGGCAGCACGCCGGTCGAGCCCGCAACCGGTTCGACGATGACAGCCGCGATCGTTGACGCATCATGGATCTGCACGAGCCGCTCGAGATCCTCGGCGAGATCAGCGCCGTGATCGGGCTCGCCTCGCGAGAAGGCATTCCTGGCCAGGTCCAGCGTGTGCGGGAGATGGGCGACACCCGGCAGGAGGGGCCCGAAATCGCGGCGATGCCGGCTGATGCCGGCGACCGAGAGCCCGCCGAAGCCCATGCCGTGATAGCCGCGCGCCCGGCCGATCAGGCGGGTACGCCCTGCCTCGCCGCGCTGGCGGTGATAGGCCAGCGCGATCTTGAGCGCGGTGTCGACCGCTTCCGAGCCCGAATTGGAGAAGAAGACATGGTCGAGCCCCTTCGGCATCATGTTGGCGATGCGACTCGCCAGCGTGAAGGCG
Source organism: Allobosea sp. 05T422_2 (assembly GCF_056396265.1). Taxonomy (NCBI): domain Bacteria; kingdom Pseudomonadati; phylum Pseudomonadota; class Alphaproteobacteria; order Hyphomicrobiales; family Alloboseaceae; genus Allobosea; species Allobosea sp. 05T422_2. The sequence continues at coordinate 1,743 of NZ_JBFTLD010000109.1, forward strand.
TCGGGATGCCCCATCTGGAAACAGGAGACGTAGTCGAGCCTGTCGACCTGGGCCTTGATCGCCTCCTTGATCCGCGGATGGCCATGTCCGGCATTCACGCACCAGAGTCCCGCCATGCCGTCGAGGATCCGGCGCCCGTCAGCCGTCAGGTAATAATTGCCCTCGGCTCCGACGAAGAGGCGCGGATCACTCTTGAAACGCCGATTGGCCGTGAACGGCATCCAATGGGCATCGAGGTCATTCGGGCGGGTGGCGGCAGAAGCGAGCAAGATTGAACCTCGGGAACGCTGGATGTTGTTTTGATCTTTTTGCAAAAATAATACAATGTCAAGCAAGCATGATGGCCGCGCTCGGGCCAACCGAATCTCACGAATGCAAAGGCGTGACGCCTTCGGCTCAGCCGCGGGGAAGGAAAGACCGGCTCAGCGCGGCGCGCGCGTCAGATGCTGGCGCATCAGGGTCGCCGCCCAGTTCGTGTCGCCCTGCTCGAGCGCATCCAAGATCGCCAGGTGTTCCCGGCAGGATCGCAGCAACGCCTCCCGATCGAGGCCGCCGTAATCGGCGTACTCGGTCAGGCGCCGCAGGGAGTTCTGCGCCTCCATCGCCTGGACGACGAAGCGATTGCCGGAGCAGGCGGCGAGCATGCCGTGAAAGCCGGCATTGACCTCGAAGAAGCGCTCTGCGGACGGCGTATGGTCGAGATCGGCGATGAAAGCATCATGCGCTGCCCGGCTTCGGGCAAAGGCCGGCTTGTTGACCCGAAAGCTCGGCTCGCACAGCCCCATGCATTCGATCATCATGCGGAAGCGATAGCTTTCCTCCCGCGCCTCAGGCGAAGCGAGCGACGGTACGAAGCTCCAGCCGTGACCGCGGCGCCGCTTGATCAGCCCATCCTCCGCAAGCCGCAGCAGAACCTTGCCGAGCGCGCTCCGGCCGATCTGATAGGTCTGCAGGAGGTCGGTTTCGATGAGGTTCTCGGGCAGGCGGCCAGCCTCGCGATCCCGCAGGATGGCATGAATGATGTCCTCGTCGCGCGCGCTCGGCAGGGAGCGCTCTGCGGCCTCGAGATCCTTGCCGTCCCGCRCAAGAAAAAAGCCCTGGTTCGCGCGCGCTTCGACTGCGCCCTGCTCCGCCAGCAGGCCGAGCGCGGCCCGCACCGGAGTACGTGAAACCTCGAAAGCTCGGGCAATCTCGGCCTCCCGCAGGTGGAAGCCGGCCGACCACTGCTTCTCGGCGGCGCAGGCCAGAATTCGCTTCGCGAGAGCGGTATGGAGATTGCTGGGCTTCCGCGATGTCTGGCGGGGAAGCGAACGCTCATTCATCAAGACGACTCCGTGCGCCGCAGCCCTAGCCGAATTGCATTATTTTTTCAACGAGAACCGAACCCTATCACGACCTCTCGTGCTGCTATCCAGATTGAGCTTCCCCTCTGTCGACCTTACCGGCCGATCCTTGGCACACTCTCGTCGGGTTCGCKACGTGCAGTCTCTCGCGTGTAGGCCTTCAGCGAAGTTCCCATGAAACGCGGCGGCGCATGCTGGCGTTACGGCGCCCGGCTGGCCTTGCCGTCACGCGCGGCGTCGACAACGTCGCGGATGGCGTCGATCACGAGCTGCGGCCGTTCCTTGTGGATCTCGTGGCCGCTGTCGGTGTTCGTGACATGCCTGGCGCCCGGCACGAGTGCAGCGAGCTTTGCCTGCGCCTCCCTCTGCGCCCTGTCGGTGACGTAGCCGAAATCGGAAGGAATGTCGGCAGGCAGCCGGCCATCGGCGATAAGCCCCGGGACGAGCGGTCCCCAGGGGTGATCCGCGCTCAGCACGGTCAAAGGCATCGGTCGGAGCGGCTCGGCAGCGAGCAGTCGATCGAAGCTGAGATTCGCATCGACTCGCTCGATCGCCGGATAGACTTTGAGGGCTTCAGTCAGGTCGCCATCGAGCAGCACGCGTTGGATCGCCCATTCACGAGGGGCCTGCGCTGCCCGAAGCCCCTCTGACAAGGCATCGACGAGCACCATCCCATTCACCTCGTCGGGATAGGTCATCGCATAGAGCCGGCTAACGAGGCCGCCATAGGAATGCCCGACGACCACGAAAGGCGTCGCGATGCCGGCAGCGGTCACCAGCGCATGCAGATCGGCGACTGCTGCCCGCGCGGTGACCGGCTGCGAGACCGGGTCGGTGCGGCTCGGCGCTTCGCCGACCGGAGTTCCCGGCCGGTCGTAGGCGCAGACCCGCGTGAACCCCGCCACTGCGGAAAAGACGTTCACCTTGCCTGGCTCGGACTGGGTCCAATCAGCGGCGGAGGCTCTCGCGCCTGCCACGATGACGACGGCAGGAGCCCCCATGCCACGACATCCGAGGTACATCTTGCGGCTGCCGTCGACGTTGACCACGCCTGAGACATCGCCGCTCTCCGCAAGCGCTGAGCCTGATKAGGCAACAAGGCCGATCATCAGGAGGAGGACGCACTGAGGTGACATTGAACGGGCTCTCCGGCGCGGCATTCGGCATCCCTGACTGGATCAGCGAGCCCACACGGCAAACGCTCGGCCACGGAGGTTAGGCAGCGACGGCTTGCGACGCAAACGAGGGCCTTCCGAAGCAGAACTTCGGCTTCGCCTCACTGGCTGCATTCCAGGCAGCCTCGCCGAACGTGTCGAGATCGACCTTGGAGAGCCCTTACTCCAGCATGCACGCAGGCCGGCCGATTTGGCCGGTGCACCGAGGACGTTTCAAGAGGCAGATCAGGTCGGCTTCGTGCATTCAGAGCCCATCCCAACTCTCGGCACCTCCACCCGATCAGTCCGGTTCCGATCGCTGCAGGGGTAAGGCCGCTCGGGCGCAGGAACAGGCGGCGATCCCGGACGCGCGGTCATCAAGTTGGGATGTACGGTCATGGTGCCTGGCAACGATATCCCMTTAGTTTCAATCGAAGTTTCCCCTTGTCCCACGCCCGTAGCGACTGCGGCATGCCCCAAAGCTCGCCATCGTCAGCTCCGCGATATCCGTTCGGCGATGATCCTGGCGACGTCCTTCTCGCGACCATTGCCTTCGCAACCCTCAGCTTTTGGGGCGCCAAATGTTCTTTGCGGCTAGGCTCGCTGTCATATTCATGGGCTGCGTCGGCGCATCATGGCCAATCGCGCAGGCGCAGGAACTCGACCTAAGGAGCCTGGAAGAGATCCGCTCAATCGCTTCTGCGCAGTTCGAAAAGCACCACCTGAATTCGCTTCTCTTGCAGGTGCGCATCGACGGCAAGGACGTGACGAGCCTCGCGCTTGGCGAAGCGATGACCGGCGTGCCGGCGAAGATAGATGGGCGTTTCCGCAACGGGGCCGTGGCCCTCACATATATTGCAGCGCTTGCCTTGAGACTCGCGGAGGAAGGCATCGTCGATCTCGACATGCCCATCTCGCGCTGGCTCCCTGATCTGCCCGCCTCAGGCAAGGCGACCATCCGTATGCTGGCGAACATGACGGCCGGGTATCCCGATCATGTCGCCAATGACGAAAAATTCGTGAAGCCATTCATCGAGGATCCCTTCAGGACGTGGAAGCCGCAGGATCTCATCGCGGTAAGCCTGTCCCAGGCGAGGCGCTTTGCCCCCGGAGAAAACTGGGACTATTCCCATAGCGGGTACGTCATTCTCGGGCAGGTTCTCGAGGCGGCCACGGGCAAGCCGATGCATCGCCTGATGGACGAGTACATCCTGACACCACTCAAACTTGGCGGCACCTTCGGATTCGACAACGCGACGATCCCAGAACCCGCCATCCACGCCTTCACGGCAGAGCGCGGCGTGTGGGAGGACGCGACCTACTGGAATCCGTCATGGACGTTGCCTGCCGGTGCGATCCAGGTCACGACGATTGACGACATGGCCCGCAGCTTCGACACGATCGTCGGAAGCGCTGGCTTTCTCTCCGCGCAATCGCTGAAGCAGATGATAGAGCCACGCCTGATCGGCTTCGGTGTGCCGCTCGAAGGCTGCCCAACCTGCCATAGTCTGACAAAGCGCTTCAACTATGGGCTCGGCGCCATGCTGCGCGGCGACTGGGTGTTTCAAACCCCTCTTTTCGGTGGCTACGCCTCTGCCGTCGGAACCTTACCGCAGGAGCGCTCGAGAATCGGGCGTATAACCATTGCCGTGGCGGTCACCTTCACCCGCGCCTCTGTCGAGGATTGGAGTGGACGCGCTCCCAATCTTGCCGATGCGACGGTCGCTCTCATCGCCGCCAAACTGGCTCCCGAACACCCTGTTCCATTTCTCTAGGTTCCGACTGCGCTGAAAGCGTGGGCCGAAGCCACAAGGGGAGTGGATTTCCTGAAGACCGCATCSCCGTTGCCGGCGGGATGACCGTCATCCTCCAAGCCAGATTGGCTCGCCCCCGACCGATCAGTCCGCTCCGATCGTTGTAGACGGCAAGTTCGGGCGGAGCGAGGGCTGTCGGCGGCCTTGGACGGACGGTCATCAAGTTGAGATGCACGGTCATGGTGCTCGCCCGCGATTTCAACTTAGCTTCAATCATAGATCCACCGTTTCCAAGGACCGCGGCGGCCGGCCTCCTGACGGGCAGCGCACAGGCGTCGCCTTCTTGGAGCTTGGTCGCCAGTTTCGGCCTGTCGTCCAGAGCAACCGTTGGGGAGCGCGGTGAAGCAATTCAGACTGGATGGCAGCGCGACACGGCCGGCGGACATGGATAGCCAGCCACCGGTTGTCTCAGCCTCGCGTCACCTCGCCCTGAAGCTGAGGCTGACGTCACTGGCGCTTGGCTGCTCGACCCACAAGGAACTTTGCGCGCGCTTTGCGGCCAGCAATCGGACGACGCTGTTCGTGCCCCAGAACGCCTATAAATGGCTCAGCGGCAAGGCCGTGCCCCGCGCATCCAGCGTTTATGAGGATTGGGCGCGGGTGCTCGGCGGCATGCTGACCGCTCCGTTCCTCGCCTCGTCCTCCTTCGATGAGTTTCACGACGCGATCAGCACCCAGTTCGCCGTGCCGGAAACCGCGCTCTCGGCGCTGCGGAGCGAGGCAGGCCTACGGTCGGGCTCGCCCCCCGCCCTGACCGTAGTCGAATCGTCGGTAGCCGGGCGAAGTGGGCTGCGCCCCGGCGAGCATTGGCTGGAKGGCGTCTATCTCGCGATCTCACCGGCCTGGTCTCGCGTCGAGGCGGGCCGGCTGATCATCGGGACAGTGGCAATCCACKCCGATGCCATGCAGCGCCTGCAGATCAGCTACAGCGAGAACCTGTTCAACCGTCAGGTCCGCATGAGCGGGCAATTGCTGAGCGATGGCCGTACCGCACAGAGTGCCCTCGCCTGCTCCTACACGCAGCGGCTGTTCCTTCTGGCGCTGAACCTGCCCACCCTGCCGGCCAATCTCATCGGCGGCATTCTCAGCGGCGCGGCAGTGCATGATCCCGACGCTCGGGCCGCCGCCTGCCGCATCCTGCTTCTGAGGGCGCATGGCGGCCAGGCCCAGGATCTGGTCGCGCGCACGGGCTATCTCGATGCGGACGGGGCACTGGTCGAGAGTGAATTGGCCGCGCTCGGCTATCGCGGCGATGCCGCAACGGTCGCACTAGGTTCCGGCATCGTTGATTTCCTGAATGCGCCTTCGTCCTCCGGCCTTTGTGAAGCGAAACTTAAAGATTTGACATCACTTGAGCGGATCATCGATCGAATACCATCTTCTGAATTCTTACAAAAATCAGCATCATGGCATTAGATTCAAACCACCAAATCCCTGCTTCCCAGCCTCCATGGCATTTATGCCAAATATTGGCACCAAATGACGTGTCAATGCACTTTGTCCGAAAGTGGATAACCATGAAACACTGCGGTAGTCTTGTCGCTGCGGCGCTCTTCACGCTCGCTGCCGTTCATCCTTCCAAGGCGGAAATCACAGGCGAAAGCCTTCAGGCGCTCCTGCCCGGCCTCGAGAAACAGGCTGCTGCCGGGATGAAGGAGTTCTCGGTTCCTGGCATGGCCATCGGCATCGTCTTCGACGACCGGCTCATCTACAGCAAGGGCTTCGGCGTCAAGACGATCGACAAGGCCGACCGCGTCACGCCCGACACCATTTTCCAGATCGGCTCGACGACCAAGGCGTTCCTCGCGACGTCGCTCGCCCAGGCGGTGGATGCCGGCCGGCTGAAATGGGCCGATCCCGTCATCGATCATATACCCACCTTCCAGTTGGCCGATCCATGGATCTCGCGCGATTTCCGCATCCTCGACCTCGCCGCGCAGCGCTCCGGCCTCACCCCTTACGTCAATGACGACCTGACCCTTCTCGGCTTTGACAAGCAGACGCTGATCCAGTCTCTGCGCGTCGCGCCGCAGACGGGCATCTTCCGCTCGCAGTTCGGCTATCTCAACATCCCGCACATGGTCGCCGGCGAGGTGCTGGCGAAGGTGAACGGCTCGCCAAGCTGGTACGAGTCGGTGAAGCGGACGCTGCTTGATCCCCTTGGCATGTCATCGACGACGGCCACCCTGGAAGCCATCACGCAAACCGCCGACCATGCCACCGGCCACAGATTTGCCGAGCGCCCGGTCGCAATCCCGTTCCACGCTGCCTTCCCCTATGCGTACGGCCCCGCTGGCGCCTTCAACTCCAATGTCAAGGATATGGCCCAATGGCTGCGCCTGCAGCTCGGGCGCGGGCATTTCGGAGAGAAGGCCCTGGTCTCCGAGGAGAACCTCGATGTCACCTGGACACCGCGCGTCGCGATGAGCGAGCGCGTCAGCTATGCYGTCGGCTGGGTCGTCAACGCCACGCCAAACGGGCGCGTGATCTGGCATAATGGCGGAACCCCGGGCTTCGGCGCCCATGCCGGCTTCCTGCCAGATGGCAGGACCGGCATCGTGATCCTGACCAATCTCGGCAATGCGGCCATGGCGGATGCGCTCGCGCAATGGTTTTACGACCGGGTTCTCGGCAATCCCGAGGTCGACAACATCGCACTCGCCGCCGCCGCCATGCGGACAAACCGTGAGCTGCAGCGCAAACAGGCGGCCGCCTTCATCCCAGGGCCGCTTGCTCCCTCTGCCGGCGTACTTGTCGGGAGCTATGTCTCTCCGGTTCTCGGCACGGCGACGGTCGCCGCCGTCGACGGAAAACTGCAGATGACTCTCGAAAAGACCGACGCGGTCGCTCTGCTCGTATCCAGCAAGGATGATCCGAACCTGTTTTCGGCGCGCCTCATGGCGACAGCTGGCTATGAGCCGATCGTGGCCATCGCCGGCGATGTTCCCTTCACCCAGATCCGGTTCGAGCGCGACGGTTCCGGCAGCATCGCCGAACTCCGCTGGCTGTCTCCGGAACTGCCGCATGTCTTCACACGCCAGCCTGGCCAATAGGCCTGAACCCTTCCGCGCCATTCCAAGGACGAGCCCATGAGCACCCTCTCCCACAAGCTGGCCCGGACTTCGTTGGTCCTTGCCCTGAGCATGGCTGCCGCTGCGGCTTACGCGGCCCCGGTCACTGCTCCCTCTCAGGCCATGAGCGAGCAGCGGCATATCTTGCCAGCCGGCGACATGTTTCGCGGGATCATCGATTTCCTGGGCGATCAGGACAATTACGTTCACGACAATCACTACGACTGGCAGCGTTACCGGGACACGACGTCCCGGAAGGAGCGCATCCGCGATTACTATCAAATGCAGCAGGAAGCGCAGAAGGACTACTGGCGTCACCAGAAGGAGGCGCAAAAGCAGATGATCAAGCAGCAGCGTGGCTGGTAAGACCTGACGACCGCTCCATCATCCGGGGAGCGGCATTGAGCTTACGCCGCCTCGCGTTGGACCGATCCAGCGTGAGGCGGCGACTATGCCCAACCAGGGCCGTGGTTCCAGGGCAGGCCGAACGGCCAATCCCATCGACAGCCGAACCCGCCGCGCCGGAAGCCTTGGTCTTGAAGTGCGAAGACGCGCGGCTTCGTGCCGCGTGCCCCACAGAACCCGACGTCCGGGTTTGCGGAGAGCAAGGTCAGCGATGCCATTCTCGCCCTGACCGATAGTGGGGTAACCAACTCCGCGGCGAGAGACCCCGCTGGCGCACGCCGCAGCCGATCCGCTTCATTCAATCTTGCCGCTGAGCACCGCCCGCAATGGTAACGGCCCCTGTCGTCACCGTGCGCAGCTTCCAGCCCTCGGATCGGGACCCCGCGAGGTTGAGACGCCCGGCCATGAAATGCAGCCGCTTGGTATCCTCGCTCTTCGAGGTGCAGAAACKGTCCTGAAGGTAGAACGGCGGCATCGCCTGGTAGAAGAGCGTCGCCTCGATGGCAGCTGGCTTACCGTCGATCTCCGACAGGGCGATGCGATAGAGCGTCGCGTCGCCGCCACCCTCCCGATAGTCGGGATCGTCACCGACCTGCACAGGTCCGGCCTCGTCAGCCAGTTCCGAGCCGGCGCCGAGGGAGGCCGCGAGCTTCACCCGGTCATCGCGCCCGAGATAGCCCCTCGGCAGCAGGCGATTGTCCTTCACATTCGAGCAGATCGACAGGAAGCTCGTGGTCAACTGCCCCGCGGGCTGGGAGCCGATGCCACACTGGGCCGGCCCGGACAGCGGGGGGCTCGAAACCAGCTCCTGATAGATCTGGACCTGATCCTGCCGGGTGATCACCTCCCGATGCGGCTGATGCGCGAGCGGATCGAGTCTGGCCGAGCAATCCGCATTCCACCAGACTTCGCCGGCGACGGGCGCGCCCATCCCGTCGGTGATGACGCCGAGTGCGTCAGTGCGCCCCGAAGCCCAGATCGCCTTGCCGCCGGCGTCGAGCACCTTGAACGCGATGAATGCGCGCCGGAAGCCGACGCCGCTCGGGAATTTGTGCCCAGTTTTGTTGGTGACACGTACCGACGCCTCCAGCGCCGATTCAGTCATCCTGACGCTTTCGACGGCGATCGCGGCGGTGCGTTCCGCAGCCTGGTGGTCGATCGCCTTCTCGGTGAAGAGCAGCGGATCGACCCCTTTCTTCGTCAACATCGGATCTTGCGTCCGGATTCCCATCAGCTCCGGGAACTGCTGCGCCATCTTGATCAGGAACGAGTTCAAACCGACCAGCACATGGCTGGCGAAGCCGGAGCGCACGGGCAGGTCGATCTCCTCGGGCGGCAAGGTGTGCTCCGCCTGAGGGAAGTTTGAATATTCCTGGATGCTGGCAATCTTGCTGCGATACGGGTGTCCGTCCGCATCGCGGCTGGGCATGTGACAGCCCTGGCAGGTTTCGGGGCTCTTGCCGGCGCCGAATGGCAGCGCTCCGTCGGGCGACTGGCCGGTACGGAAATCGCTGAACGCCCATTCCGCATAGGTCGTCTGCTCGTAGGTGTGTCCGATGACCTTGCCCTTGTCGAGCACCGGCAGGTGAACCGTGTGGCAGCTGCCACAAACCTCCGAGCTCTTGATGGCGGGGTTTTGCAGCGGCGTCATGCCGAGTGCATTCTCCATCGGCTTCGCCTTGGGGCCCTCGAATGGCCCCTTCATCTCGGTCATAGCGCCCATCAGGAAGCTGCCGGTGAAGGTCCTGGCGAAGCCGGTATTCTCCGGGTTGAGCCGTTCCTGGCGCTCCTCGACGCAACTGTTCTGCGGCTGCGCCTTGACCCGGCTCCGTTCGGCCTCGCTCAGCGCCATGGCGTGACAAGTTGTGCAGGATACGCCGTCGCGGGCGAGCGCACCGTGCCGGGCCTCCAGGCCGGAATGGCCGGCGGGCCAGGGCACGGCAGCGACGGCGGCACGCGGGAACGGCGAGCAGCCCTTGCCCCTTGCTCTCTCGTCGATCTTGAACTGCCGCTGCCCCATCACGCCGTGGCAGCCGAGGCAGGTGTCCTGCACGAGCTCGGCGGCTTCGGGATGGAAGGTCTCCGTCTCGCTTGCGAGCTGGGCGAAGAAGACCGGGTCGCGTCCGGCCAGGCCCATGGGCGACGAACTCCAGGTGCCATAGGGCGAAAGATTGAGGAAGCGGCCGTCCGGCCCCGGCAGCGTCATGTCGAAATGCAACCCGGTCGACCCGGCATCGTGGCAGCCGAGGCACTGGTCCGAGGTCAGGAACTGCTGCTGGGCCTCGCGCCGGTTCGCACTGGCCCAGACCACGTCATAGGTCTGGGATGGCATCCGCATCACCTTGTCTGCGGTCGGATGCGGAAACGGGATGCCGTAGAAAGTGGTGAACTCGGGCGCAGGGCTTTCGCGGGCCGGAGCGCCGAGCAGCGTGATGTCGTCGGATTCCTGCACGATGCGCAGGTGGTTGAGCATCGCGGACAGGTCGTCATGAGCTTGGGCGGAACGGTCGGTGAAGGCGTTCTGGCTCAGGAAGACCAGTGGGCGCCCGGGCTCTCCCTTGATGTTCTTCAGGTCCGCGAAGGTCGAATTGGCCTTGGCGCTGGCATGGCAGTTCACGCAGTACTGACCGAAACCCATGTTCGGGTAGCCGTTGCCGGGCCCCGCCGGCCAATCGGGCTTCCAGTCGCTCCATCCGAACCAGCCCCAGAACCAGCCGTCATGCGAGGCCTTCGCGTCGCGCACCATCACGGCCGCACCGCTCGTCGGCAGCAGCCGCAGCGGATCGACATCGCGGCACAATGCGGCAGGCGCCGGGAACATCTCCTTGATCATCATCGCCMCGTCAGGCACGGGGGGCTCCGCTGTCCCCTCATGGGCCTGCGTCCGGTTGGCCTTCAGCCAGCCGAACATTTCCGGCGAGTACCAGATGACCACCGGTGCATGGGTGCCATGGTAATTGCCGCTGGTCTTGTCGTTGCGCAGCGTCGCGGTGAACGGCCCGGTATCGCGAACCATCTTGTCGACGCGCCAGCCCGCGGCAAGGTTGCGGTGGCAGAAGGCGCCGAGATAGCGGCCGAGCTTTTCCTGGTAGACATCGAGAGGAAAGGCGCCGGGCCTTCGGATATCCCGGTCGAGCGCGGCGCAAAGGGCAGCGTCGGCCGGCACGAGCGGCATCGGGCGTTCAGCGGGACACTGGGACGCGAACGCAAGTCCTGGCACCAGGGCCAGCAAGACAAATAGCGMGATCGTGCGGAGCATGAATCAACCCGGGCGACATTCCGTTTGAGGCTGCGCACAAGATGAGCAGAGCGCAAGCGCATCCCTCCTACTCACCGCGCAGCCTCATTCTGATCGGAGGAGCAGCAGCTCCTGTCCCCGATTTCTCTCGCCACGACCTCGGGCGTCACGCCGTGACCTGCTGCTGCTTCGCGACCTTGACCAGATGGCCAGCCAGTCTGTCGGCCAGCGCCATGATCGTCAGCGTCAAGTGTTTGTCGGGGAGCTCAGGAATGACCCCGCCATCGCAGATATAGAGGTTGTCGATGTCATGGCTCTTCAGGTCGGCATCGACAACGCCGCGTCGCGGATCCTGCGCAATGGCCGTGGTGCCGGCATAATGGATGCCGGTGCCGCTGTTGTCGCGGCTGGCGTAGATCATCGTGGCGGAGGCCCGCCGCAGCACGCGCCTGCCCCAGACCGTCATCGCGTCCATCATCTGATGGCTCGCTGCAGGAATGGTGAAATCGACCTCGACCTGCGGGACGCCATAGGCATCGACGCTCCGGCCCGGACGCACCCGGTTTCCAGGCGTCGCCTCGCCCTGGCAGAACAGGCCCAGCGTGACGTAGCTGTGGAACATCATCCGCGCGAGCCGTTCCTTCAGGAAGGGCGGAAAGCCGCGCATCGCGGTCAGATAATGCGGCACGTCAGGCGCGCTGTGGATGGCATGGCCGATGAAGGGGAAGGGCGCGCCACTCGCAAGCTTGCCTTGCGACAGCAGGATCAGCAGATCGCCATAGCCGAGGTCGTAATCGCGGCGCTTGCCCCAGAGCTTCAGCAGGGAGGTGGAAAGCACGACCTTGGGATTGTCCTGCAGCCCTGCCCCGACGCGCCCATGCCGGTTGCCGAGGCCGGCGGGATCGGCGTCATCGGCCGAATTGAACAGGATGCGCGGCGTCTCGAGCGCTCCCGCGGCCAGCACGACGACGCCGGCACGCAGAAGCCGCCGCTCGCCGGTCGCCAGGTCGAGATACTCGACCCCATCGATCCGCCGGCTGCTGCCATCGCGGAGCAGGCGAACCACCTTTGCCTGGGTCCGCAGCTCGTAGTTCGGCAGGTCAACGATCTGCGGCAGCAGCCGCGTCGAGAATTTATAGACCGCGCCGACCGGGCAGCCCGAGGTACACATCCCCGTCGAGATGCAGGATGTCGGGGTTCCAGCCCGGGTGTTGATCGCCTTGCGGTTCGGGATGGCATGGGAATGCGCGTCGTTCAGCGACTTGACCGCGTTGACGACCAGCCGGTCGGCCGGGCGCAACGGCTTCGGTGGCAGATAGTCGCCGTCCGGCAGGTCCGGCAGGCCCTCCTTCGTGCCGCAGACGGCGATCAGGCGCTCGACGGMGCCGTAATGCGGGGCCAGATCGGCATAGGAGAACGGCCAGGATTTGAAGTCATCCGCCGAAAACCGGACGCTGACGCCGTTCCAGAGATTCTGCAGTCCGTTGACGGCGAGGACCTGGAAATGCCGGAACCCCTCCTTCGGCCGTGCCGTCGAGCCAACAGTACCATCGGCAAAGAGCGGGTGGACGAAGAGGCTGTCATGCGGATCGCTGGGCCAGGTCGTACTCGGATCGATGCCGAAATCCCTGGTCACGCCGGGCGGCAGTGTCGTCTTGAAATGATCCTCCGGCAGCATTGCGCCATGCTCGAGCGAGATGGTGCGCAAGCCGGATTTGGCGAGCTTGTGGGCGAGAATGCCGCCGCCGGCCCCGGTGCCGACGACCACGACATCGCAGAATTCAGCCTCGGTCACGCAGGCCTCCCACGGGCCATTCCCCGACTGAGCGCAAGAAATCCGGCGAGGCGAAGCGGATATATTCGAGGAAGCCGAAGAGCGCGGTCCGGTCAGGACCGAGATCGGCGCGGCGCAACCGCCCTGTATGCGCGAAATCGGCGCGCTGCTCGACCGCTACGAGCGCCGCCCCGATCTGCCGGTTGGCTCGTGCAATCCGCGTGATGTCGGTCAGAAGCGGAAGCAGGACCGCGCGATACGGACTGAGCCCGATCAGTGCGGCCATCAACCGCTCCRCATCTTGGGAGGCAGCCCCTCCGGCTGCATCGACGTGCTCCTGCGGCTGTCTGTCGAGAACCGGCGGCATGAGGCTCATGCCGTCACGACCCGAACCGGGGCCGCATCAAGCGTCCGGAACGGCCGCCCCGATTCCAGATGCCGTTCGATCTCTTCGAGCGAGACACCATTGGTCTCCGGGACCAGCAGATAGGTGAAGACCAGCCCGGCCGCGCAGACCAGCGCATAGACCGCGAAAACCCCGCCAAGACCGAAGCTGCTGACGAGCATGGGGAAGGAGAACACGACCAGGAAGTTGAAGGCCCAGTTGGCGAGCGAAGCCACACTCATGCCGAGACTTCGGACCTTGAGCGGGAAGATCTCGGACATCATCACCCAGGGCAAGGGACCGATGCTGGCTGCGAAGGCCGCGACATAGAGCACGAGGCCAATCGTCGCGAGGATATCCAGCGCCTCCGCGTCGGTCGCCGCTGCGATGGCGATCATGCCGAGGCTGAGGGCCGTTCCGGCAAAGCCGATGAAAAGCAGCCGACGCCGTCCGATCCGGTCGATCAGATACATTCCGACGAAGGTCATCGCGACATTGACGATGCCGATCCCGACCGTCGCCAAGATCTGGGTCGAGGTCGAGTTGAAACCCGATTCCTTGAAGACCGTCGGCGCATAATAGATCACGGCATTGATGCCGCTGAGCTGCTGCAGGAAGAACAACCCCATGCCGACCACCAGCGCTGGGCGAACCGACGGGCTGAGCAAGTCCGCCCAGGTGCCGGGCCTCGTCCGCTGCTGCACCGCCTGCCGGATGCTCGCCAGTTCGGCATCGACCGCGGGATCCTGAGGCGCAAGGTCGCGAATCCGCGCGATCGCCAGACGCGCCTCTTCGGTGCGGCCCTTAAGGGCGAGCCAGCGCGGCGTGTCGCCCATGCGATACATGCCGATCAGCAGAGCGAGCGCCGGCAGGACCCCCATCAGGAACATCAGCCGCCAGGACTCCGCGAACGCGAAGTCGACGACATAGGCCCCGAGAATGCCGAGCGTGATCGCCAGCTGATAGATCGAGACGAGCATGCCGCGCTTTTCGGCGGGCGCACTCTCGGAAATGTAGAGCGGCGCCACCATCGCTGCGATGCCGACGGCCAGCCCGAGCAGCAGACGCGACGCCGTCAGCATCCAGACCGCGCCAGCCGCGGCTGAGAACAGCGCCCCCGCAGCAAACAGCACCGCGGCGACCAGCAGCAGGGCACGACGGCCATAGGTTTCGGTGGTGCGCCCGGCCAGCAGCGCCCCGCCCAGCGCGCCGAGCGGGACGGCAGCGGTCATCAGCCCCTCGTCGAACGGGCTGATCGCGAATTCGCCGCGCAGAAGATGCAGCGCGCCGGCGATGACACCCTCGTCGAAGCCGAACAGGAATCCGGCAATGCCTGCGATGGCGGCTATGAAATAGATCATCATCTCGGCCTTGGTTGATCTGGAATGGCGCGCATCAGGGCAGCAGGCCGTTCGCCACCTTGCGGAATGCAGTGACGATGTCGCTTTCGTCGGCTTCGGTCAGCGTCGAGCCGATGGCGAGCAAGGCGCCGCGCGCATGGAAATCGTCGCATCGMGGCAACGCCCCAACGCGGTAATCATAGGCTTCGGCGAAGGCATTGGCGGGGTGTGTCCAGGGGAAGCCGTCCCGGCTGTTGGACCGACGCTGGACCAGACTTGGAATGTTGAAATACCAATGCATGCCCCATTCCTGCATGGTGATGCRGGCGAGGCTGCCGGGCGGCCCGGCGATTCCCTCGGCGCGCAGCGCATCGACGAAGCGTCGCGCCAGGTCGGCATCGGGCAGCAGCATCAGCAGGAACGGACCGGTATCTCCGGCCGGGTCCGGGATATGGCGGAAGCTGATGCCGCGCAGATCCGCAAGCTGCTGGCGAATGCGCCATTTCGAGCCCCGCATCGCGCCGGTGATGCGCGACAATTTGCGCATCTGCGCCAGCGCCATCGCGCCCGCGAGCTCCGACATGCGCGCGCCCATGCCCCAGAGCTGGCAGGCCTCGTCGGAGGCGTCGAGCCGGCCCTTCTCGTTTCGGGGATAGCCGAGGTCGTGCAGTGCCGCGATACGCCGGAACAGCGCATCATCTTCGGCGACGATCATCCCGCCATCGCCAGAGGTCATGTTCTTGTTCAGTTGGAAGCTGAAGATGCCGATATCGCCGAAGCGCCCGACCGCCAGCCCGCCGACATGCGCGCCGGCCGCCTGGGCGCAATCCTCGACCAGCCCCAGGCCATGGGCGCGACAGATCTCCGCGATCTCGGTGATGCGGCCTGGCGCTCCGCTCATATGCACGCACAGCACCGCGCGGCTCTGGGGCCCGATCTTGCGCCGGAGATCTTCGGGATCGATGCAGAAGGTCTCGTCGATATCGACCAGGCGGGGAATGGCGCCGACCCGCACCACGGCCGAGAGGCAGCTCACCCAGAGATAGCCGGGCACGAAGACCTCGTCGCCCGGGCCGACCCCAAGCGCCGACAGCGCAATCGTCAGAGCCGCCGTCCCCGACGACACCCCGAGCGCGTGGCGATGTCCGAAGGCTTCACACCATTCGCGCTCCAGGGTCTCGACCATATGCTGCGGATCGGGGCCGTAGAAGCGGAATGGGCTGCGCGCGCGCACGACGCGATCGACCAGTTCGCGCTCTTCTTCGCCGATCCAGTGGACCCCAGGCAGTTCCCAGGGCAGCGGCTCGCGCCGGACCGGAACACCACCGTCGATGGCGAGCCGATTGGCCCGCTCCTGACCAATCCGCGATCCTGTCTCGGCCAGATCGGTCATGAATATCTCCTGTAGGCAGCTCGTCGGCCTGGGGGCGGCCAGACCATCAAATCCGGGAAGATGTTGATCTCGCCAATGCACCGCTTGTAGCATGAAACAGAAGAACAAATCCGGCATTTAATTCTGGAAATAATTCGAAATGATTAGAAATATTTGGATTTACAGATTACGAGATCCAATATTATTGATCTTGATGCTCATATTCGCCAGCGGAACTGCTTTCGGCTTCGGTATAGCATCTGTCTCCGGCGTTCTGGATCTTATAAAGGCAGAGTTTGGACTTTCGGAACGGGGGGAACAGCTCGTCGTCGGGATCCTGGTACTCGGCTGCTTCGTCGGCGCCGCCATGGCCGGCCCCATCTCGGCCCGATGGGGCAGAAGACGGACGATCATGCTGGCGGCCGCGCTCGGCGGGCTCGGCTATACGCTGATCCTGGCCAGGTTCGGACTTGGCGGATTGCTGGCAGGACGCAGCCTTGCCGGGCTGTGCATCGGCCTGCTTTCAATGGTGGTACCGATGTACGCGGCCGAGACGACGCCGGCGCGCCGGCGCGGCGCGGTGGTCTCGATGTTCCAGCTCGCAATCACCCTTGGCATTCTCGGTGCCTATGGCGTCACGCTCGCCTACGCAGCACGCGTGCCCTGGCCGATCCTGCTCGGCGCCGGCATCCTCCCCATTGGCCTTTGCCTGCTGGCAATCCTGCTGCTGCCCGAAAGCCCGCGCTGGCTGGCGGCGCGGGGTGACCACGCAGCGGTTCTGAAGGCGGCGCAAACGCTCGGCCTCGCCGATGAATGGCGGGAGGCCCGGCCCGTCCTCTCCCATGCCGGCGCCAGCCGCGGCGCTCTGCTCCGGCGCGGCAGCACTGTAGCTGTGCTTCTGCTGTGCAGCGCCCTCTTCGTGCTGCAGAACCTGAGCGGCATCGACGGCATCCTCTACTACGCCCCCCGCATCTTCCAGGAGCTCGGCTTCTCCGCCGGAACCGCCGCACTGGCCGCTACCTTCGGCCTAGGCCTTGTCAATGTCCTCGCCACGATCGCGGCCATCGCCATGGTTGATCGCCTGGGCCGCAGGCCGCTGCTGATCTTCGGCTCGGGAGCGATGGCGATCGGGCTCGCCGCGGTCATCGTCGCCTCCCAGCTCGGCTGGCCCTGGGTCGGCCTGGCGGGCCTCGCAGTCTTCATCGCGGCCTTCGCGCTGAGTCTCGGCCCGCTGCCCTATGTGCTGATGTCGGAGCTTTTTCCGACCGCGATCCGCGAATCCGGCATCGCCATGGCCTCGGCGACGAGCTGGCTCTTCAACGCCTTGATCGCCTTCACCTTCCTGTCGCTTGTGGCAGCGATCGGCCTCTCCGGCGCGATCGCGCTGTTCCTCGTGGTCTGCCTGCTCTCGCTCAGTTTCTGCCTGGCCTTCACCCCGGAGACGCGCGGTATCCGGCTCGAAGAGATCGAGGCGGCCGTGCTGGCTGGACGCCCCTTGCGGCGTATCGGCGGCTGAGGACGCGGCGAACCGATCCGGCACGCCCTGACGCATCGATAAGTCGGGGCGCGATGACGGTGCTCGCCAAGACAAGCGGTTGAGAGGAGACCCGACGCGGCTCCTGGCCGTCTCACCGATTTTCTGGTCGCGGCTCTCGGYGGCGATCCGAGCGCTCAGCGATAAACAAGAACGGGAATCTTGGAATGAGTCAGAACCTTTACGGTCTCGCTGCCGAGCACAATCGCAGCGATGCCGCGGCGGCCGTGCGATGCCATGGCGATCAGGTCACAGCCTCGCGCAACAGCGGTGTCGATAATGGCTTGATAGGGGTGCTCGTTCTCGACCTGAATGGCGTCGCAACGTATGTCCGCGGCCGCAGCCTTCTCTTGGGCGGCGGTGAGATACTGCCTCGCTCGCGCTTCGGTGAGCTCTTGGTAGTCCTCCAGCGTCGCGACCGCCCTGCCGGGTTCAGAGGCGAAGATGTGAAAGGGCTCCGTTACAGCGAGCAATGTCAGTCGGGCCCTGACGGACTTGGCAAGCTGCGTGGCCTGCTCGACGGCTGCGGCGGACAAGGGTGAACCGTCAGTCGGAACCAGAATGTGTTGATACATGGCGTCCTCCCCGCAGCAGCCAGGTGCGCGACCTCCGCGTTCGCAATGTCCAATGCTCCGGGCCGAAGGCCACGCAAAAACAGCGAATTCGAAGCATTAGTGGCCGGTGGAATCCCGGTTCATTTCCTCCAAAATCCCGCGCATTGCATCGAACTGGGTACCGAAACCTTTCCAATCTCCGGACTTCAGTCGCTCCATTGCTTGATTGTAGCGATCAAGCGCCTCCCGTGCTTGACTTGGCGCTGGCCTTGTCCCGGGCATCCCCTCTGTCGCGCGTGAAGCTGCCGGCGCAGCACCGGGCTCTATGAATAGCGCCGACAAGGCCTCGGCGAGTGTTTCCTTCATCACCACGTGTTCACCGTAGGCTGCGATCACACGTTTCAGCTCCGGCAGATGTCCGTGCTCCGCTCGCAAATAGAGTGGCGATACATAAAGGATCGAGTTCTCGATCGGGATTACGAGCAAGTTCGCACCGCGGATCACCCGCGAACCCATCTGGTTCCACAACGTGATTTGTTGGGAGATCTCGGTACTTTGATTGATCCGCGCTTCGATCTGGAACGGCCCGTAGACAAGCTTCTCCTTGGGAAATTCGTAAACGATCAGCTTGCCATAGCCCGGACC